>CAYPTV010000060.1:0-4684 GCA_964413505.1 uncultured Bifidobacteriaceae bacterium
GCCCGCTTCCGCGAGGCCGATGAGTTCTTCCAGCCACGTCGTGCCGGCGGTCTTTATGTGGATGCCCGCGCCGAATTTTTTCAGCGCGCGGCGCATCGGCTCATAAATCGAAAATTTGTCGCTGCCGGAATGCACGCTTAACTTGAGCGACGGCGGCAGGCCATATTTTTTGATCGCAAACGCGATGACGGCGAGGTCGTCGTTAAATTCCTTTTCAAACTGCTTCACATCTCCGACGTAATCCACGCCCTTGTTGAAACGTCCGGTGAATTTTGGTGCGATGGTCTGAATGGGGATTTTCTGGTCGGCAATCGCGGCGAGAATAATCAAAAGTTCCGGCGGCGTCTGCGGGCTGTCGGTTTCGTCCATCGAAACTTCGGTGATGAAATTCGCCGCGCCCTTGGTGGCGACTATGTGCTGGTAAATTTTTCCGGCGTCCTGCACCGCGAGCAAAAACTTGTCCGCCACGCGCCCGACTTCGACGCGGGAGATTTCAAACGGGCGGTCAATGTGCGGAATGGAAATTTTTCCAACGAGTTCGGGATGACGATCCACAAACGCCTTTACGTCTGCGGCGGCGGCGGGTTTGGCGATGGAATCCGCCACGTCAATCGTGAAGAAATCCGACGGTGCGATGAAACGGTCAACCGTTTCAAGGCGGATGTGATCGGCGTCAACGTGATAAGGTTTTTTCCAGCCGAGCGCCTTTACCGCTGCGTCTGCTTCGGCACGCAGGCTCGATGGCTCGGTGCCGATGAAAGTGTGTTCGCGGTTGGATTTGTTCCAGACGGGGATGAATTCCGCGCCCAGCTTCGTCGCGAGGACGCAGGCTTGCAGTTGCGCGTTGCCCTGATGGCCGAAACGGTCGCCCATGCCAAAGGAGAATTTGCCGAGAGTAAGATATTTGCTCATAAAAACTTGGTCGGAGGAATTATAGCAGACGATTCGCTGCGAGCACCACAATTTTCATCCCGACCAACGGAGCATCAGCCGCCCGCGTTTGGATTCCAGGCGTCCGCGCCGCCGAGAACTTTCTTCACCGTGATTTTTTTAGCCTCGGATTTGTTCAACTGCTTTGTCCAGCCTGGTCGGCCTGCGGGATTCGCGTTGGGGCCGGTGCTGTTGAATTCGGCGTAACGCACCGTGGCGTGCGCCTCGGGTTTTTTCCAGTCGTTCCAGCCTTCGGGCCGGACGATGCCGGACATTTCACAGTTCAAATAAATCGTGCCGGCGTAAATCCGCCACGGACGGCCCAGGAAAGTTTTCACGCCGGAATTCTCGCCGGTGATTTTGGAATTTGAAAAAACAAATCCGAAGGGCTGGTCTTCCGGCGTCGAGGCGGCGGTCAGATAACCGTCGCGCAGCGCGTGGATTTCGCATTTTTCGAACCACGCGGTCGCCGCGCCGAAAATAAAATCAACGTCGCCACAGATGTAGCAATTTTCAAAATATTGGCGGCCACGGTTCAGCAGGATTGTGTCCTGCCAGCCGAGAAAACGGCAGTTGCGGAAACTGGCTCGGTCGCCGTCCACGCGGATGGCCAGCGCCTGCCCGACCGGACCGGCGGAATTTTCAAACGTGAGATTTTTCGCCGTGAAATCATCCGCGTCAATCGTCGTCGAAGGCGTCCTGAAGGTGCCGATGGGCCTGCCCTCGACATTGGTGATGCCTGCGGAAAGATCGAAAGTCAAAATCGTGTTCGTCGGATTTTCGCCGACGAGCTTGAAGAATCTTTTTTCGCGCTGGATGTAAACCAGCTCCTTGTAAGTGCCGGGCGCGATGTGGATGACGACGGGATTTTCGCGGCTGCCCGATGGCACGGACATGATGGCCGATTGCACGGAGGTGAACGGCGCGCTGCCGTCGGCGGCGACAAAAAGATTCGTCTGCGCCGTCAAACTGACGATGGAAAAAAACAGGACGGGCAGTTGCAAAAGGACAATTCGTTTCATTTTGACGAACAGATTACAAACCAATCTGGAATTTTCAGAAGCTGTAGCTGACGCCGACCTGCACGAAAAGCGACTGGCTCAAATCCAACTGGACTGTGCGTCCGCTGAAGCTGTGGGAGTATTGGCCGATGTCCTCATACTGGACGCCGCCTTCGACGCCCCAACGTTTGTTGATCTGATACGCCGCGTCGAGGCTGACGTAGTAACCCCAAAGCGTTCTGAAGTCGGCGCCCTGGCCGGACGCGGTGAAGGTGCCGGCACCGGTGTTGAGGGATTGCTGCCAGGCTTCGTTGTCGTCCAGCAGCCCGACGGCCAGGCCGCCGGAAAGGTGCAGGCTCCATTTTTCACTCATTGGAAAATCCAGATAGGGGCCGAGGCGAAAGCCCCAGAGGTCGCCGCTGAACTGGTCTTGTGACAAAAAAGTGCCGGAGGATGTGGACGCCGGCAACGTGGTTGTCGGATAAAATCCACCCTGACTGGGCGGTATGCCAATCTGATTATAGCCAGCACCGCCCGGCACGCCCAGAACCGGACTAAAAGGCGCTGTCGTCCCGGGAGCAAATTGGTAAATGGTCGTAACCGTCGTGACCGTCGAACTTGATGTGCTGCTATTGTTCAGAGAAAGTTTCATGTAATTCACCGCGCCCTCAATGCCGTAATGGAGATTGCACCAGTTTTCTTTTTTCCCCAATTCGCGGTCATACGTTAGTTCAAAGCCCGGGTTGGAATCGTGGTTGTCTCCTGAAGTTTCCGAGGGGATTCCAGTGACGGTTTGGTTGTAGAAGGAAACGGATTGCAGGATGCCCAATGCGAGCGCCTGCGGAGTGTTCACCTGATTTTCGCTGATGAAACCATAATAACCGCTAACACCCAAGACGGTCGTCTCGTTTCCATTGGGGTAGACATAGCCGTTAACATAATTGTAAGGGTCGCCGACGGGCGTGAGCTGCCCATTTCCCGGAATGGAACCGGGTAAAAAAAATCCATTTCCCATGCCCTTGAAGCTGGCATGTATGTTTAACCCAAACCGAAGTGAAAGCGTGACGTGATTGGTGGATTGCAGATAGGTGTTTATATCTTGTTCCGCCGAAACTGCGGTGGTGAACAAAACCGCACCCGTCAACGGAATCGTCCAATGGTATTGTTTTTTTTTCATCAATGAAAATCAAGGATCAAGGATGACCTGGTAATACCGGCTGCTGGCTTTGCTCGCTGTCTCCGGCGGACCGTCATCATACCATTGAGTCGTGCTCGCGTTCGCCACAATGGACGGCACGGCAACATTTGTTATCGCATTGGCTGCATTGCCGTAAAGAATCGTATAAGTTCGGCCTGGAATGCTGTTGAACTGGATTCCGAAGCGGATGTCACCCGCAATGCGCGAATCCGTGAAAAAATGGTTGATGGCCAGCGGAGTCCCAGGGGGAAGGGTCGTGACCGGCGCAAGAATCGCCACCGCCAACAGCTTGTTTGTGAACGGCAAATAGTCCGATACATAAAATTCCAACTGGAACGTGACGCTGTTGGTGGGTGGATTAAATGGCGGTGAATTGTATATTGGGGAATCATACGGTGGATCATATTCCACATACTGCCCATTTGTGTCGCTGCCGGTGGCATTATAAATCGTCACCCCCCTGCGCAGATCAGTGACGTAAAGTCGTAACGCGTGAACCACCGCCGTCCCGAGGTTCGTCACCGTCACATTTTCCTCGTAAAGACCGGTCTGCGGATTAAACGCGCTGGTGCCGACGATGAACAGACCCGGACTGCCGGGAACGGGAGTGATGGTGTTGGCAAGAGCGGCGTTGGTCGGATAGGTGTTCGTGGCAAGAAAAACGCTGAATACACCGTTGGTGACGACCGTTTGCACCTCTGCATTCGTGTAGGCGCTTGAGGCGCTGTTGTTCACCAGATTCGTATCCAGCGTCGCCGCAAAAGCCGATGCGAGATTGGTCAGGAATTCGGCGGTTGGCGCGACCGTCTCAACGAAATTAAACGGGTTGTTCAAGGAATTGGAAACCGTTGAAACGCCCGGCAGCGGTGCGACAGTCAAAATCAAATTCGTCACCTGCCCATTCGTCAGCGACGGGATGACCGGCCATGTCACAATGTTGTTTGTGTTCACGCCGCCGCCCGACGCGCTGGCAAAAACCAAGTTCGTCGGCAATAGATTGGTCACGAGCGTGTTGACCGCCGTCGAAGGGCCGCCGTTGCTTACCGTAAGCGTATAGAAGAAACCGTCGCCCACTGTGATAATGGGCGGCCCGGACACAGTAATCGATACGTCCGCAATGTTCGTCACGACCGATGTGGTGACTCTCGATCCGGGTAAGGTGCCGTTGTTGTTATTTGTGTTTGGATCGGGCGTGGCCGAAGTGCTGAACGCGATGTTCGTGAAACTGCCGCTGGCTGGCGCAGTAATAGATACTGTGAAGTTGGTCGTGGCTCCATTTGTCAAAATCATGGCCGGCCACACCACCAGATTGCCGCTTAAACTGCCCCCGCCAGAAGCACCTTGGTATATGACGTTCAAGGGCAAATTGTCCTGCACCACAACATTCACCGCCATCGAAGGCCCGCTGTTAGTCGCCGTGATTGTATAAACGAGATTGGAACCAGCAATGCCCACCGCCGGTCCAGCTTTGAATATGGCAACATCCGCCGCTCCAAGCACCACCCCGGTCACCGCCGCGTTCGTGTTGTTCAACAGGTTCGGATCATACGTCCCG
>CAYPTV010000060.1:4784-11160 GCA_964413505.1 uncultured Bifidobacteriaceae bacterium
ACCACGTTCGCCGGCGCAACGTTCGTCACCTGCAGGTCCGCCAGGTTCGTCACCACGGTTCCAAGAGGCAGGCTTGTATTGTTGGTAAGATTCGGATCAGAATTAGTCGAAGTCACCGTGGCAATATTCGTGATGGTTCCAGTCAATGGTGCTTTGAGGGTCAAAATGAGATTGATGCTCGCATTGGAGGCAAGGTTGCCCACATTCCAATTCACCACGGGCGGATTGCCATTGGTTGTTCCGCCGTTGCTCGCACTGACAAAGGTTACATTCGTTGGCAACACATCGCTGGCCACGACATTGGTGGCGGTGGCGGGGCCGAAATTCGTCACTATAATCGTATTTGTATAAGTGCCGCTCGCCGGCACGCCTGCCGGACCGATTTTGGTGACGCTTACATCCGAAGACAGGGCATACGCGGTAACCTTGCTGATGACCACCGGTGAATTCGTGTTGTTCAACAGGTTGGTGTCAAGTGTTCCAGAATTCACCCAGGCGATGTTGGTGATGGATCCGACTGCCGGCGCCTTCACGGTCAGCGTATAGGTGATCACCTGGTTTGCATTCATCGTGCCCACCGCCCAATTGACCACTCCAACCGGGTTTGTCGTGCCTCCGCCCGTCGCACTCACAAAAGTCAAAGTTGCCGGCAGCGTGTCTGTCACCACCACTCCGCTCGCCGTGGACGGGCCGAAATTCGTGACAGAAATGGTGTAATCAAAGTTGCTGGAAGCGACGACATAGGCGGGCGCACTCTTGCCAACCCCCAAATCCGTCAAGGGCACCACAGTTGTCACGACCGGGGCACTGATGTCGTCATTGGTGTTGACGTCAGGGATGTTCGCCGTTGCCGTGGCCACGTTTGTGATGTTGGAGTTGAAGGGAGCTTTCACGGTCAGCGTGAGATTGGTGGATGCGTTGACCGCGAGGTTGCCCAAATTCCAATTCACCACGCCGGCATTGTTGGTTGCTCCACCGCCGCTCGCGCTGACAAAAACCACCCCGGGCGGCAACACGTCACTGGCGATCGAATTGCTTGCGGTGGCAAAACCTTCATTCGTGAGAGTTATCGAATAGCTGAAATTCGTCCCGGCATAAACACTGGCCGGCCCTGACTTGGACACGAAAACGTCCGGAGCCGTAAGAATGATGTCCACATCCGAGTTGGTGTTGTTCAACAGATTGGTGTCCGCAACCCCTGCTGGAGTGGATACAACTATCGTATTGGTGAACAGGCCGCTTACACTTTTCAGAACCGTGGCCTGCAACGTCAAAGTAACACTGTCACCCGCCGCCAGGTCCAGGCCGCTCCATACTCCATTCGCCGGATTCAGGCTTCCTTGGTTTGGCACCAGGTTGTAATATGAAAACAAACTCGGTATGAATGCGAGATCGTTGGTGGAAAGTATATTGCTGACGATGATGCTGTTAATCGTGCTGGGGCCCAGGTTCACAACCGTCGAAGTATACGTCAGAGTCTCGCCCTGATATACATTTGACACGCCATCGCTGATGGTCACGGCGATGTCCGCCACTTGCGCGACGTTGATTGATGTTGACGCGGTGTTGTTGTTGGTAATCGAGTCTACGACCCCGCTCGGCGGCGTGACAATCACCGTCGAACTGATGTTGGTGGCGGTGGTGCTGGGCGAAACCATTCCCGAAATCGTCAACGTCACCACACCATTGCTGGGCAGCAAGAGCCCGGACCAGATTCCGGTCAGCGGATCGTATGTGCCGCTGCTCGGAGTATAGACCGGTGACAAAAAGGACAGTGACAACGGCTGCAAAGAAAGAGGCAGATACAATGTAACGGAATCGTAGTTTGTCGTTGGACTGAAAGCATACGGCCCATAGTTCGTAACCGTGACGTTATAAGTAATGGCGCCCCCCGCAGCAACGGTGCTGGCTGTGCCGGCAATGCCCACTCCCAAATCCGTGTAATATGGCGGCACATTCGCGGAGGCGCTCTGTGAACTCGTCGGGTAATTGGTGTTCACATAAATCGTCGCATTGTTGTTGATCGGGTTGGGCAGGTTCGAAGTGGCGGTCTTGACTGTAAATTTCACGGTTGCAGTGTCGCCCACCTGGATGACCCCAGGCACAACCGGCAGGTTCGTCCCGCTGATCAACGTCGTCGCCGTGAACGGCATGTTCGTCAAACCCGGTCCAATGTCAGGAACAAGCGTCCCGTTTAAATAGGTCGTGTGAGGCACATAGGTTGTTCCTACCGGTATCTGGTCGTTCAAACCTGCATTGACGGTATTGGTCGTCCCGATGTTGGGAATGGTAACGGTGTAGGTAAAGTTCGAACCCGGCGCAAGATTGGTCAGCGTTGAGGTTTTGTTAACATTAAGCAGCGGAACAAATGTGATGACATTGGCATTAACAAGCGTCGAGTTGATGATGGGGCTTTGGGCACAAGCTCCGGCATATTGAAAATTAATCGTGGCCGCCGTCACAAACGTTGCAACCGGCGGAATTTGATTCACCTTCACCTTGTATGTGATGGTCAGGCTGTTGCTTTGCTGGATGATGGGTATGGGAACACCGCTGACCGGATTCGCCACGGCATTGGTCACGCCGTTGGTGGTGAAAGAATTGGCAATGAAGCTCGTGCCAAACGGCAGCGGGTCGGTGAAGATAAGATTCACCGCGTCGGCTGTTCCTGAGTTGGTCACGACAACCGTATAGGTCAAGGTATCGCCCACATAGGTGCTGGCCTTATCCACGCTCTGGCTCGTCGTCAACACCGGCGACCCGACATCAATCTGTAGCGCCAGCGCATCTATGCTGTAACCGTCACCCACAGTATCGCCCTGCACGAAAGCGCTCGTGGCACCGTTATTCAAATTGCTGGAAACATTCACACACGTAACATCCCAACCCTGGCGCGCACCGGACACCGCCGTGCCGGTGACCGAATTGCTCAGGCCGAAGGACGCGGAGGTGTCAAGATAGCCGTTGGTGATTCCAGTCCCAGCCTGGTTGTCCGGCTGGCAATAGTTGATCTGGCTGGCAAAAAAATTGTTCACCGCATTGTTCGGACCGGAAAGCTGGTGAATGGCATTCGTCAGCGTCATGTCATTGGTCAGGCCGAAATACATGTGGTCACCCGCCGTCTGCGGATCACCTTCAATCGCGCTTACAAACATATAGGCATTCACCGCACCCGTAGGCGGCGCGCAGAATCCCTCCACGCCCACCGGCGGTGCCGCTGCGGTGGTGGACACGAAATAATTCCCGACGAACAACGACAGGTTGCGCTGGTGCAGCGCTGAATTTGCATAGACCACCGCCAGCGTCCAGCCGCACGCGTTGTTTGCATTTTCCGCAGCCAGCACCGTCCCGGGCACGCCTCCCACCGCGTAGGTGCCGGACGCCTGCACATATGGCGTCACGTTGGCGGACCGGCAGTAAAACGACGCCACAGTGCCGTTCGTCACCAGCGTGGCCGTGGCCGGATCGGGTGTGATGAGATTGGTGGTGTAGTGATTGGGACCGGTTGTATTCGTGACGATGAATTCCACGTTTGTGTTCAGATAGGCCAGAACATCGCCCTGCGGGCTGGTGTCGCCCGTGTTCACCTGCGCCGAACCGGCCCAGATCAATTCAGCGTAAAGCACCGTGCTGTTGGTCGGCATCCGCAACACCGCCGACGAGGAATCCATCCACCAGTTCGTTGTCGAGCCGCGTCCAAACGTGCTCACCTGCTGGTTGGTGTCCAGCGTGATAAACGCGCCGATTGAACCGACCGTTCCAGGCGTGTTCGCCCCCGTGGCCTTGTTCAACCCCATCGTATCGCCGGTGAAGGTCACCGCCCCGGCAGCCGTGTCCGTGTAACGCAGCTTGTAGCTTTGCGCCGACGCTTCACGGTTCCACACCAGCAAAATGAACAACAGGAAAAGCCCGGCCCCGCGCCGCCAAAATGACGGACAGTTTGATGCACAACTCACAACGGGTTTTTTTTGAATTTTAAACAATTTGAACCTGTATCACACAAACACAATTGGCTCATACCTGGAATTGGCCGGACATCCGCCGCTCTACATGAAACAACGCGCTTTTTAAAACAGCAATCTGAGTTTTTTCATAAACGCATCGTAGGTTACATGACAGCCATCACTTAAGCAAGTCCGATTTAGCCGAGGTTGTAACTTCAACGGAGCGAAGCTGTGTCGCAGACCAACCGCAGCAGTGTGAACCATTCCGCTGCCGACGCTCCGCGCACAACCGCGCTCCGCAAAAATCCAAATCTGGACACTGATCCGATTTGCACGATGATTCACCGGCTTCAAAACTTTTAATTATAAAAAGCGGGATGTCGTAGATTTGGAAGTCCGGGGTAGGGAAAGCGCGCTGCGCTGTCCCCGTCGCCGAGCGCAGCGTAAGGCCAGGGAATAACGGACGATTTGCCACATTCGTTCCGTTCTACCAGACGGGTCCGCCGCAGCATGGCATCACTACCCATGTAACTTCCGTCAAAGGCATAATCCTCATATATAAGAAAACTCTCCGCAAAACGTATGGCGACGACGCCTCCGTTGCCCGATTTTATGTCAAAATCAGGTATAATATTATTAAATGGAACTTTATTATCGTTAAAGTTGTCTTCATGAAACTGCGGAAAGTGTTGAAGAGTCGGGGCCATTTTCCGAGCGACGAGGCGGTGGCCAAGCTGATGTATTTGGCCTTGCGGAACATCGTGCGCGGGTGGAAAGTGCCAGCGCAGCATTGCAGGCGGCGATGAACCAGTTTGCCATCGTGTTTGGCGAACGATTTTTGCACCGGATCTAGATAACTAGGTTAAGAACTAATATAACTAATAATCTTGGACAGCCCATATAATAAGTCCAGTTAATCCGTAACGGCGCATTTCATGCAAACGGTGGCGGCATTATTTCGACCGCCGGACGTAATCGAACGACTGCTGGCCAAGAAGGAACGCCTTCACCATGGATACGGCAAAGACCGCGAACATAAGCGACACGGCAAAGGGAATCAGCGGCACACGCCAGTCCCGGCTCAACATGGCCCAGCGGCCATAATAGGTCGCCAGCAAAAGCATCAGGATGGCCGAATAGATCGAAACCGGCGGGATGAATATCCCCACGAGAAATGCCAGCTTCAGCCCGTTAAGCCCAATGATCACATAGGCGCGGCGAATAAAGACGGGCGACAGGCAGTATTTGCGGAACAACGCGCCGGAGCCTTCGCCGAGCTGGGCGCTTTTTCGCAGCGTGGAACTGAACCGCGTAGAAGGCGGATGTTTGTGGGCGTGGATGACCAGCACATCGGAACAGGCGGTCTTGCCAAGAACGCAAAGGCGTTCATGCATGTCCGCATCCTCCGCCGCCGAGAAAAAATGTTCCTCGTCATAGCCGCCGAGTTTTTCGAGCACATCGCGGCGGAACAAATCGAATTTGCCGCCCAACCCGTGCTCGGGTTTTGCATGGCGAAATTGCGAGGAAGTAACCCGGTCCCAAAAACTCATCGTCTCCCAGTCGCCCTGGGGAATGCCGACCAGCGGTTGGACGGCCAGGGCATTTTCGCGTTCCAGACACTTTACCACGCGCAACAAGGCGTCGTCATCCACCGGGTAGCAATCCGAATGCATGAACACCACATATTTGGAACGCGCGGCTTTCCAGCCGAGATTGTAGGATCCGGCCAATCCCTTGCCGGGACCGTAAATTTCCACGGCATCCCATTTTGCGAGCAACGGATGCGCGCGGATGAGTTCAATGGAATCATCCTCCTCGTCTTCGTAACCGTTGCAAACAAAGATGATTTCGCACCGGGACGGCACTTCCTGACGATAGAGCGCGTCAAGGGATTTGCCGACAGTGGCCCGGCATTTGCGTATGGGCATCACGACGCTAACCCAGGTGGAAATAGAAGGTTGTTGAGCCAAAGCCGGGGAGTTTTCGGTTTTCACGCCCGCAGAGCTTATCTTTTGAAGTGTGCCTGTAAAGGAGAAGTTCTGCCGCAGCCTGCCTGCGACTCTTGACCTCGCCGGAACGGTTTGAAATGATAAAGCCGATGCTGGCAATTGAATTTTTAAACACCGTGAACGCATGAAACTCGGTATTTGTTATGTGTGTCCGGTTTTGGACTGGCTCCGATACGAACCGCTCGCGCGACGATTTGCATCAAGCTACGCCGGCTTTCCAGCGGAATGCCCGCATGAATTCCACATCATTTGCAACGGCGGAAATCCAAATGCGAATGTGGTGGATTTGTTTTCAGAAAATAAACCGGCTTATCACCTTCACGACAACACCGGCTGGGACATCGGGGCATTTGCAAGCATGGCGGCGGTGGATTGCGACCTCATGCTGTTTCTCGGTGCCAACACGCATTTCAAACGCGCGGG
>CAYPTV010000061.1:0-11004 GCA_964413505.1 uncultured Bifidobacteriaceae bacterium
AGCGCTGGAGGTTGGCGGGGTCCTTGTCGAGCCGGTCCCAGACGCGGGCGGAAAAGATTTCAGTGTCGTAGTAATCGTCGAAAAATTCTTCAAACTGGGCGAGGAACTTGGGGACGATGCGGTGCGGGCCCTTGGCCTGCCAGTCGCGGGTGTGCTGGGCGTAGGCGTCCTGCGTGTAGCGATAGGGCACGAGCCCGAAATCCTCAATCGTGCGGGCGAAAATGAGCTTGTTGATGAGCAGGATGATGGATTCGGCGGCGAGGTCGGGCGGCGTCCATTTGACCTTGTCGAATTCTTTGAACCAGATTTTGAGATCTTCAAAGAACTGCTGTTCGAGCTCGGGCTTTTCCGCCGTGTCTTCCAGCCGGCGCACGGTGTCGAGCACGCTGCGGGTTTCGCGGCAGCGCCCGAGGAAATCGGCAAATGGCAGTTTGTGGAACGGCTTGCCCTCAAAGAAAAAATCGCGGGCGCTGAAAAACCACGCCGTGCGCAGGTCGGTCAAGACCAGATATTCGTGGTCGGCGAGATATTTTTTGACCTGGGTGACGTGGTGTTCGGGATTGGCGTCCTTGCTCCAGACCGCATCCGTGCCGTCGCGCTGGAAGAGGGGCTTGAGTTCCAGCGGAAGGGTCTCTCCGGTCGGCTCCGGCAGGATGAAATCCACGAAGCCTTCTTTCACGCCGACCTGACGCGTCGGCTCAAATCCAAGAACATCCTTGCAGAGCGCGGTGAACAGGTCTTCGGCGGCGGATTCGGGTTTCGCGCCGTTTTTCAGGTCAAGCAGATATTTTTCGATTGGCGCGTAAGGCGAGGGCTTCCGCGTATCCGGCGCGAGCGGCAGAAAATCAATGCGTTCCTGTCCGGTGAATTCTTGAAGGGCAATGAGTATGTCGTCGGGCTTCACGCGCCAACAGTCTGCTGAAACAAATCATCGAAGGCAATTATTCCGTTGAGTGTGAAGCGTGCGAGAGAACGGTGCAGCGTCACCTCACCTGACCTCACCCCCAGCCCCTCTCCAATCCGATTAGAGAGGGTGGCGTCGGACTCTCCGCGTTCGAGGCGGAGAGGATTAGCGGAATCAGCCCAGCGTCTTGAGACGGCGGAGCAAATCCTTCCGGTTTATGAGGTCTATGACTTGCAAATGGTCGGGATGCAGCCGGAACAGCAGCCGGTAATCGGAACCGATCCGCTGCCGCATCACATCGGTCACCTGCTTGAGCCGCAACGCACCCACGAACGCCGCCGGTTCCCCCGCCGCCAGCCGTCCGATCATGATCATCGCGGCGCGGGCGACGTGGCGCGGAAAAACTCCGAGCGCCTGGTGAAACCCTTTTGGAAATTCGATCAGCCGGACCGGATGCACTTCCACCGCGTCCTGCGGCAGCAATAATTCGGCTTCCTGGTCCGCCTCGGCTTTTTCGGCGGCGGCGGCGGGGCTGTTTTGCCGGAGCGTTTCCAGGTCGGTGTGCGCCTTCTGCAACTCGCGCCGCAAATTGTTCCGCTCGTGATGGCGTTCGTTGAGGGCGGATTTTAATTCCTCCAC
The DNA here is from genome assembly GCA_964413505.1 of uncultured Bifidobacteriaceae bacterium. Taxonomy (GTDB): domain Bacteria; phylum Verrucomicrobiota; class Verrucomicrobiia; order Limisphaerales; family UBA11358; genus UBA11358. The sequence continues at coordinate 1,544 of CAYPTV010000061.1, forward strand.
CTTGCGCCGCATGGCCTTCAACTTGATTTCCTGCGGCGCTGCGTCTGCGGCGGTGGCCCGTTGCTGTTCGTGCCGCGCAATTTCCTGCTCCTGCAGGTCCAGCTTTTCCTTGAGTTCCCGCACCTCCTGGGCCTTGGAGTCGAGCGTCTGCCGGGCGGCGCGCAGCTTGGCATCGTCGGCTTCGTGCTCGGCATACCGCTTGTCCAGGATGTCGCCCATCGGGTCGTCGGGCGGGAGATTCAAGGTGTCGCGGGCCTCCAGGATGCCGTCCAAGGCGCTGACGGCCTGGTCGCGCGGCAGGATTGGAATGGTGCCGCGCGCGACCAGAATGCCGAGGGCCCGGTGCCGGGAATACAACAGTCCGTAGGCGATGTGGCTCAAATGATCCAGATCCTCCGTGGCCAGGACGTCTTTGGCGGCATCATCCAGTATCTGGAGTATACGCGCCGGATTTTGCTCTTCCAACAGGAGAGCCGCGCCCAGCGGAACATAGACGTCATCGCCGGCCTGATCCGCCGGTTTTTCACGGACCTTGATGAGGCGCTGGATCACATCCTTGCGGCCCGCCCGGGTGGCAAAGAACATGATTCTTTCCCAGCTCAGCAGCCCCGCGCCGGGCCAGCCGATTTTTTCAAACGCCTCGGCCGCGCGGTCGAACAGGTTGAAGGCGCACAGGCGCAGAAAATAGGTGTCCATCAGGCTGGGCGGAATTTGCAGCGGGTCCAGCTTGAGCATTTGGGGCGGTTGCAGGCGGTCCAGCAGTTGCGCCGTCAGGTGCGGTTCCAAGGCCGTCTGCAATTCCTCGACCGTCACCCCGGCGACCTCCGAGGAATGGTGCAGCCGTTCCTCGTCCTTCGTCAGGCAACAGTGCTTGTATTTCTTGCCGCTGCCACAGGGGCAGCGGTCATTGCGTCCGATTTTGACCACGGCACGGCGCATGGTGGCGCCTTGGGCAAGAGTGTTGCTGGTTTTCTCACCCACGATTTCCAGGATGGGCCGGCGGCATTGCAGGAGAACCCCCTCGCCCACAGCCTTGGCCGACTTTTCCACAGCCGCCTGCTTGTCCGGTGTGGCTCTCGGAAACCAGCCCTTGACGATGGCCAGCAGCCCGGCGTCATTCGTCCGAAAGGCCAGCGTCATCAGATAGGCCATCGCCTCATTGGTCAGGCCGTCCCGCCGCGCCAGTTTGCGGGCCATGGGAATGAGCGGCTCCGGCAGTTTCCCGGTGCGGTGTTCCCGACACCAGTCTTCCATCACCATCAGGGCGGCGGCCTCGCACGCCCCCGACAGCCGGGTGTTTTCGATGGCGTCCAGCAGCGGCTCCGGCACGTCGCCTTGCGCCTTGAGCATCACGCTCCCGATCCAGAGTTCATGGCCCAGCAGCATCGCCCCGCGCGCCAGATGCCGCGCCTGCACCGGACGCGCCCGGCTCAAGGCCGCCACCACCACCATCAAACATGACTTCGGATTGTTTTCCTGCACCGTTTCACCGATCAGGGTGTCCAACTCCATGTCGTCCGCCGGCAACAGCTCCGCCACGCGCTGCACCGAGGCGAGACAAAACAGGCATTGTTCGATGAACTGGCGCAATTCAGTTTGCATAAATTTTCGGCGGCATGTAATCCGCCGGCACTTCAGAGCGTCTCAATGCCGACGCAATCCTGGCTGATGAAATCTTTCGGCTGCTCCACGAAGGCCGGCAGGCCGGGTGGCTTGATGGTTTAGCCGGTAAATCCGGCTTGGCCGTCTGTGATGGCGTGTTCGAGGCAGCTCATGGTGCAACCCGATGTCAGGGACGTGGCGAGTGTGCGCCGGAAATTTGTCGGCGTCAATTTCCGCTTTTACCGGCAGACGGCATGAGCCGCCACCGGCACGCGGGACGGCCAGATGATTTTCGAAAAAAAGTTATTGCCATCCACCCCGGACAGGAGCAATTTCGAGACCGAAACCACTCAATCAGACGGAAAGGCACTTTTGGAAAAGCGTCCGTTGTTTCCGCCTGAAACAACTAAATCAAAATCGCATTATGGAAAATAAAGTCATTCGCGAGTGTGTCAGCTTCGATCACTCGCTGGTCTTCTGCAAAACGAACAGCAACGACATCCCGGCCACCAGCAAGGGGCCGGGCTATGTCACCAAACTCACCGGCATCTACGCCCAGCTCGTCAATGCAGGTGCCACGCAAAAGCCCGTCTCGGTGACGGCGCAAAACGCGCTGATCCTGGCGCTGGACAAGAAGCTGGACAACCTGGCGACCATCGCCGAGGCATACGCAGCGGATGCGCCGGGTTTTGACGATTCGTTTCCGCGTCCGGCGCATTTCAATCCGGGCGAGGTGCTGCGCACGGCCAACGTGTATCTGGCGGCGCTGGTGCCGACAGCGACGGACGACGCGGCGACGGTGGCGGCCAAGGCCGCGCGGGTGCAGGTGTTTGTGGATCACGCGCAGCCGGCGACGTTGGTGGCGGATTTGCAGGCGCAGGTGAAGGCGATTGGCACGGTGTCCGGCTCGCGTGAGGCGAGCCGCGAGGGCGGGGTGTTGAGCACGGCGCAAATTGCCAGCCTGGTGCAGGAGGGCAAGAAGCAGCGGAACCTGCTGGATGCGATCTTCCAGACGGTCTATGCGAACATCCCTGAAAAACTGGCGGCATGGAACAGCGCCAGCCGTGTGGAGCACGCTTCGCATCATGCGGCACCCGCGCCGACTTCAACGGGGACGACGGCTACGAAGCCGACGGAGGGAACGACAAAATAATCTGCAAAAAAAATCACGAGCCGCATCCGGTCGGGTGCGGCTTTTTTATTTCGGCGGAGTGCGCCCGTCCCGGGCGCAGCGTTAGACACATTTACGAGCGTTGGGGAAATTTACACCAACCGACCTGCGAAAGTTGCTGCGCCCGAGGACGAGCGCGCTCCGGCCAAAAACGAGGCGGCGAATAACTTTGTGAATGTTTTTGTCAATAATCTGCGAATAAAACCGAATGTGTGCTGACTTTATTCACAATCGTTTTCCAAAACGGTGAACCTCTTGTTTTTTTCTTTATGATTTTGTTGACAAGCCTATCATACGGCTTCAATGCAATCCGACTATTACGAACGTAGAACCGACAAAGGAATTTTAAGCCTTCATCGAAATAAGGATTATCCATCTTTTTGGGATTGGCGCCTGAATGGAAAATTGATTCATTCCAACTATACAGACCCGAATCAAGCCGCTCTTGATGCTAGCAATCATGATTTTGGAAGCCCAGATTTAGACGAACTTTTTCGACATGTTTATGTGCCGTCGGATCTTCAGGACTGGCGAACTTCTTCGCATGTATACCGAAAAGACAGTAAACCCGTGAACAGTTAATCATTTGTGAGCGAAAATAAATTTAATCCGGCAGACTTAAAAAAGGCTCGAAGACAAAAGCCTGGAAATGGAGAGACGTTGCATATAGATCGGCTGCCGCCTCATGCAATTGAGATGGAACAAGGAGTCTTGGGTTGTATTTTACTTTCGCCAAACGACAGCATGGGCGAGTGCATCGCAAAACTTACAGTCGGTGTTGAAGTTTTTTACGATCTCCGACATCAGACGATTTATGAAACGTTGGCAGAAATGTATGACCGGCGAGAAGGGATTGACCTGCTTACAGTTCATCAGAAATTAAAAGATAAACAACTTTTGGAACAAGTCGGTGGTATTGCGTATTTGTCGCAGCTTCAGGATTCAGTTCCGAGCACGGCGAACTTGAGTTATTATCTTGAATTCGTCCGTGAAAAATACTTGTTGCGGAAGATGATCCAGACCTGCACGGAAATTGTCGGACGCGTGTATGACTATGAAGGGGAAGTTGATCAATTGGTGGATGAAGTTGAACGCGACGTCCTGAAAATTGCGGAGTCGCGTGTGCAGGGCGGCGTGGTGACGACGAAGGAACTGGTCGGCAAGGCCATCGGGACGATTGAAAATTATTTCAGCCGCAAGGGCGTGTTGAACGGGCTGGGCACGGGCTTCGCGGATCTGGACCGGATGACGGACGGTTTGCATGGCAGCGAAATGATCGTGATCGCGGCTCGCCCGTCTATGGGAAAAACTTCTTTGGCGATGAACATTGTGGAGCATGTGGTGCTGGAACAAAAATTGCCGGCGGCGGTGTTCAGCCTGGAAATGAGCGCGGAGTCGCTGGTGCTGCGCATGATGTGTTCCATCGCGCGCGTGAATTTGCGGAGCATCCGCGAGGGGTTCATGAGCGAGTCGGATTTTCCGAAGCTGACGAGCGCGGCGGGCCGGCTCTCGAACGCGCCGCTGTTCATTGACGATTCGGCCGGGCTTTCGATTTTACAGATGCGTGCGCGGGCGCGGCGGCTGCACCAGCAGCACGGCGTGAAACTTTTTGTGGTTGATTATTTGCAACTGTTGCATTCTACTGCGCGGCGTTCTCAAGAGAATCGCCAGCAGGAAATCGCGGACATTTCCAGCGGCATCAAGGCGTTGGCGAAGGAATTGAAGGTGCCGGTGCTGGTGTTGAGCCAGTTGAACCGCGAGCTGGAGAAGGACAAAAGCCGCAAGCCGAGGCTGTCGGACCTGCGGGAGTCGGGCGCGATTGAACAGGATGCCGACGTGGTTGGTCTGTTATACAAACCGAACGCGGGCGACGACGAAGACGGCGCGGCGGCGGAAGAAGCGGACGGACTGGCGGTGAACCTGTTGATCGCGAAGCAGCGCAACGGCCCGACGGGCGACATCAATTTAACGTTCCTTAAAAATTATACTCGATTTGAAAGCGCAGCAAAAGTCAGCGACGAAGACATACCGGAAGGCCGGTAGCCGATGAAATCATTCCTCCGGCTTTTTGGAATCTGCCTGCTGCTCGGCTGTGCGCAACTCGCCTGGTCGCAGATGTCGGGCCCGAAAATTGACAATGTTTACGTCAAGTTCGCCGGCCCGGATTCCGTCAGCGAGCAGTTCATCCGCTCCAACATCCGCTCCAGGGCGGGGGACATTTACCGGCCAAGCTCCACGCAGGACGACATCCATTCGCTCTACGCCACGGGAAAATTCTACAACATCCGCGTCTCGGCGGAATCTGCGGACGACGGCGGCGTGAACCTGACCTTCATCGTGCAGGCACGCCCGCTGATCACCGGCATCAAGCTGGAGGGCAACAAAAAGCTGAGCGACTCGAAGCTGAAGAAAAAAATCACGGTGAAGGTGGGCGACCGGCTGGACGAGCAGAAGCTGTTCACGGACGTGCAGGAGATCAAGAAGCTCTACGAAAAATACGGCTATCCGAACACGCAGGTGAAGTATTATTTCGACACGATGGACGAGGCGGCGGGACGCGCGTCCGTCACCTTTCAAATTATCGAGCCGCAGAAGATCAAGATCACGGACGTTGAATTCATCGGCGCGACGAATTTTCCGCAGAAGGAGCTGCGCAAGCAGATCAAGACGCGGCGGCACTGGATGTTTTCGTGGATCACCGGGAGCGGGGTGTTCAAGCAGGATGATTTTGACGACGACAAGGACGCGCTGACGGAATTTTACCACAGCCGGGGCTATCTGGATTTTGAAATCAAGGACGTGAAGCTGGAGCATCCGACGCCGGACACGATGGTGGTGCGTTATTACATTTTTGAAGGCCGGCAATACAAGGTTGGCGCGATCACGTTCACGGGCGCGACGTTGCTGGCGACCAACGCGGTGCGCCTCGATTTCAAACTCGGACCGGCGCCAAAGCGCGAGCCGGGATATTCGGACTGGCTCCGGCAAAGGGATTTGAACAATAATTTCACGATGAAGACCGGCGCCACTTTTACGCCCGGCGGCATGGACAAGGACACGACGGCCGTCGAGGATTTTTACGGGACGCTTGGCTACATTGACGTGGCGCAGGGCGAAAGCTTGCGTGTGGCGCGCATTCCGAACGTGGACACGGGCACGATGGACCTGCAGTTTCAAATTGACGAGGGGCAGAAATCCTATGTGGAGAAAATTGACATCCGTGGAAATTTGAAGACGAAGGACAAGGTCATCCGCCGCGAGCTGGCAATTTCGCCCGGCGAAATTTTCGACATGGTGCGCGTCAAGATCAGCAAGCAGCGCCTCGAAGGGCTGCAATACTTCGACAAGGTGGATTTGCAGCCAGAGCCGACCGACCCGCCGATTGCCGGGCACAAAGACCTGGTCGTGAACGTAGAGGAGCAGAACACCGGCAACTTCACGCTCGGCGCGGGCTTCAGCTCGGTGGATTCGCTGGTCGGCTTCGCGGAAATCACGCAGGGCAATTTTGATCTGTTTCATCCGCCGTATTTCACCGGCGGCGGCCAGAAACTGCGGCTGTATGTCGCCATAGGCTTGCTCATGCAAGACTACGAATTGGAATACACCGAGCCGTGGTTTTTGAACCGGAAGCTGTCGCTGGATGTGAACCTTTATCGGAAGCAATTGAATTACGAAAGTCCCAACAACCTTTTCGATGAAAGCCGCACCGGAATGCGTGTGAGCCTGACCAAGGCTTTGCCGCCGCCGGATTTATTGACTGAAATTTTCGGCAACGGTGATTTGAGCGCCGGCGTCAATTACGCCGTCGAGAACGTTGGAATTTCGTTGGTCAACAACTCCAACAGCGTCGTGGTGCCGAACGCGATATTGAACGAAGTCGGCAACCATCTGTTCAACCGCTTCGGCGCGATGCTGGCCTACGACACGCGCAACAACGCCGGGGGGCTGCCCAACCACGGCCAGCGCACCGAGTTCGACCCCGAATTTGATGTCGGCGACCAGACCTCCTACTACAAGCTGGCGCTCAAGACGGAATGGTTTTTTCCGGGACTGTTCAAGGGCCATGTGCTTGAGTTCGACGGGCGCTCCGGTGTCGCGCAAAGCGTGGGTTCGAGCGACGTGCCGTTTTACGACCGGTATTATCTGGGTGGCGCATACGACCTGCGCGGCTTCATCTTTCGCAACATCAGCCCGCGTGAATCCGACTCGCCCGAACCGATTGGCGGGGACAGCTACTGGTTTGGCTCGCTTGAATACAGCATTCCGATTTTTGAGAAAGACAGCGGGCCAAGCCTGCGTTTCGCGCTGTTCATGGACGCCGGATCGGTCGGCGCGCAGCCGTATAACTTTTCAGGGAATTTCGACGACGACTGGGGCTTTGGTTTCCGCCTGAACATTCCGCACCTCGGCCCGTTGCGGCTGGACTACGGCATCCCGATCAAAAGCGACGCCAACAACGGCACATCAGGCCAGTTTCAATTCACCGTCGGCTACACGCGCCAATTTTAAGTTGCCGTGGCCGTCAAATTCTGTTTACCCTCTAATCCGACTATGAAGAACTTTTTACACAAAATTTTGCCGGCGGTCTTATTGATGACCGTTTTGAGCGGTTCAGCCCTGGCGCAGACGAAGATCGCCACCGTGGACCTTCACAAGCTGTTTGACAATTACTACAAGACCAAGCTGGCGAAGGCCGACATAGAGGCCAGGAAGGCGCAGCTTGAGAAGGACGACAAGGCTTATCTCGACGATTACAAGAAGGCCAGCGACGAGTATCAGCAGCTTTTGGGACAGGAGAATGACCCGGTCATTTCCTCCGACGAGCGCGACCGCCGCAAACAAGCCGCCGCCGACAAGCTGAAGGAGCTGCAGGATCGCAAGACGGCCATTGACCAGTATGAACGGACGGCACAGTCCACCTTGGCCGAGCTGCTCCAGCGGATGCGCGACAAGGTCCTCGTTGACATTAAGGATCACGTCAACACCGCAGCCAAGGCCGGCGGCTATGCGCTGGTCATTGACATTTCCGCCCAGGGCATCACCTCAACGGACATCGTGCTTTATCACAGCGACGAAAACGACCTGACCGACGAGGTTCTGAAACAACTCAACGCCGGCGCGCCGGTTGACACCACAACCCCGGCGGTGACGGTGCCATCGCCGTTGCTGATGGGCACCAACAGTCCGTAATTGCCAGGCCCGCGCCGAAATATTCCGTGGGCAGCCGAAAAATAAAAATTTCGCGCTTGCCTTGTTTTCGCAAGCCGCCTATATTCCGCGCTCTTTTGCAATTGAATTAAATTTATGCGACGTCCAAAAGGCATCAAAACCAAGAAATCCGTGGCCAAGCGGTTCAAGATCACCGGCACAGGCAAAGTCATGCGCTCACACGCGGGCAAACGCCACTTGCTGCAAGGCAAGAGCTCCAAACACCGCCGCCGTCTTGGCAAGAGCGCCGTCGTGGACGCGACCGACACCTACCGCATCCTGCAAAATTTGCCGTTTAGCCACTGATTTTTCTCTCAACTCCCAACTTTCAACTCTCAACTAACGATGCGTGTTACAAATTCACCAGCCTCCCGCAAACGTCGCGGAAGAATGCTCACAGCCGCCAAGGGCTTCCGCCTCAAGCGCTCCAAACTTTACCGCTACGCCAGCGACGCCGTGGATCACGGACGTCAATACGCCTACCGTGACCGCCGCGTCAAGAAGCGCACCTTCCGCTACCTCTGGCAGATCCGCATCAACGCCGCCGTCCGCGAAGCCGGACTGACCTACAGCCGCTTCATGGAAGGTCTCAAGGCAGCTAAATGCGCGCTCGACCGCAAGGTTCTGGCCGACATCGCCGCGCAGGACTCCGCCGCGTTTACCGAACTGGTGAACGTCGCCAAGACTGCGCTCAAGGCCAAGCCTGGTGCAACGCTCGCCAAGGCTTGAGCAATTTGAAATCTTAAATCTCAAATTTGAAATTCAAAAACGGGCGGCCTAAAAAGGTTCGCCCGTTTTTCATTTATTCCCAAACTTCCATCTCCTATCTTCCATCTCCAAGAAACTATGTCGCTCCTGAACGAAATCGAGCCGCTGAAACAAACCGCGCTCGCGGAACTGCGCGCCGCGCCCGACCTCGCCGCTTTGGAACAAACCAAGGGCGCATGGATCGGACCGAACGGCAAGTTCACCGCGCTGATGAAACAGCTCGGCACGCTCTCGAAGGAAGAAAAGCCCGCCGCCGGCAAACTCATCAACGCCGCCAAGCAGGAACTTGAAGCTGCGCTCATCGCGCGCCGCGAGGAACTGGAGCTGAAAGCCGCGCTGCCGAAAGAGCCGACCGATTTCACGTTGCCCGGCCGCCGCCGCGCGCTCGGCAAATTGCATCCGCTCACGCAGGTCACCGATGACATCGTGCGCGCGTTCCGAAAAATTGGCTTCGCCGTCGCTGACGGCCCCGAGATCGAGGACGAGTATCACTGCTTCGACGCGCTCAACACCCCCGCCGACCATCCCGCGCGCGACAGCCAGGATACTTTTTATCTGGCGAAGCCAGCCAATTCCCAACTCCCATCTGCCAACTCCCATCTGCTCCGAACTCATACGAGTTCGGTCCAAATCCGTGTGATGGAAAAGCAGCCGCCGCCCGTGCGCATCATCGTGCCGGGCCGCGTGTATCGCCGCGACAACGCCGACGCCA
>CAYPTV010000062.1:0-10999 GCA_964413505.1 uncultured Bifidobacteriaceae bacterium
CACATCAAGAAATAGCAAATCCGGCTTGAGTCGGCCAATCTGGTCAATGGCTTCTGCGCCGTTCACGCATTCGCCGACAATTTCCAAATCCGGCTCGTCGCGCAAGAACAGATGAATCCGTTTCCGCGCCAATGGTTCATCGTCCACAATCATCGCCCGAATTTTCATAAAACAGATTTGGCGACTGGCGTGGCAGAAAAGGGGATTTTGATTTCCACGGTCCAGCCGCCCAGGTCGCCGTTGAAGATGGAACACGATTGTTCTTTGCCGTAAAGCTGTTGCAGGCGCGCCCGGGTATTGGCCAAGCCAATGCCCTGCCGCTTGTCCTCCTTGATTGAAGCATCAAACGGTTTTTTCCCGTTGTCGCTGACCGACAGCTTAACCTGGCTGCCATTCCGCCTGGCATTAATGGCGATTCTGCCCAAGCCGGCCTGAGTTTCGATGCCGTGCCGGATCGCATTTTCAACGATCGGCTGCAGGATGAGCGGGGGCACCAGCGCATCGAGAATTTCCGGGTCAGCGTTTTGTTCAATCTCAAGCCGCTGCCCGAAGCGCCGCTGCTCGATGGCGAGATAACGCCGGAGCAATTCCAGTTCGCGCGACAAAGGAATTTCCTGATCATTCGAACTTTCCAAGGAAAAGCGGAATAATTCGCCCAAGTCCGTGATCATTTCATCGGCCGTGTGCGGGCTGGTGTGGACCAGCGTCGAAATAGCGTTGAGCGTGTTGAAAAGAAAATGCGGATTGATCTGCATCCGCAACAACTGAAGCTGCGCCTGCGCCAGGTGGGCTTCCAGTTCGATGGCCCGGCGCTCCCGTTCCTGCGATTTGCGGAAATGCGCGAACGCCACGCAGGCGCTCATCGTCAGCAGATAAATCACGATGTCGGGCCCCATGCGGAATCCAGTTGAAATGACGGGGCGCGGGAAATTTTGTGGAGCTGGCGCCATGTCCGGAGGCGGGGGCGGTAACGGCAAAAAGGTGCGATAAGCCACTTGACTGATGATAACCACCAATGCGCAGGCGACCAGGTGGAAGCCGGCCTGCAAAAAGATATTGGGCCGCTCAAGCGGAAACCGCAAAGAAAGCCAGACGATTGGCGGAAAGAAAAAAAGCCACAGCAGCCAGAACGAACAGGTATGCACCAGCGAAACCGACCACGGCTCGGAATTCACCAGAGCGGCGGTGAAGCTGAACAAAATGACCAGACCGCCCCATAAACACAGGGCAAACCAAAGTGGCGCGAGCCTGGACTTGGTCACTCTATCTATGGTAGGCGCAGTCAATGGCCTTAGAATAACTTGCACGCGATAATATTAAAACGATGAAATCCAGCCGTCATTTCGTGTCAGAAATTAACCCAACACTTAAATTCTTGTAACTGCAAATGGGATGAACGCGGCAAAAGACGGGATAAACCAAACAAAATCTGGACCAAAATCGTTTCGCCTAGCCGACGGCACCACGCGCCGATTGTCCGACTGGGCGGACAAACCGCCTGGATTCGCCTTTGACCCAGAAGCCACGTTGCGCCGTTGTGCCTATACCCGACTGCCGACAAGCCGGAAGAAATCAGTCAAAACCCGCTTCAAATCGCGCTAATCGCGTAAGTCATTGCAATCAATCATTTGCAACTATGACGGTTTGTTTTGTGCATAATCCCAGACACTTCACGCCGAGAAACACTTGCTCAAAATCACGGCGGCAGAATTTGAACGAGCGGCGGAAACAATAGCTTGAATTATGATGACATCCCAATATGCTGCCAAAGGCATTTAGGCCGCGATAGCTCAGCGGTAGAGCATCCGATTTGTAATCGGACGGTCGTCAGTTCAATCCTGACTCGCGGCTCCACTTTCTTTCGTCTGAACGCCAATTCCACGAAAATGAATCCCGCAACCGGCAGCAACGCACAGTCGTGGGAATTGCACCGGACACGCTCGTAACATTTAGAATGTCACCTTCAATGCTTCGCGCTGGCTGTGTTCGTCGCGCAAGTGTGGCGTGTTTCTCAGCGTGCAAGAGTTGGAGCAAAGCATCCAAAATTCCCTCAACGTCTGGAATGCCCAACCCACACCCTTTGTCTGGAAACCAAGCGTGGAGAAAATAATCAAGAAGGTGGCCCGCTGCCGCCGCCGCTTGGAACAAGTTCAACCAGGTTGCACCCAGTCAAAACATTCAGCAAATGAGTGGTTATTTGCGGGACACTATACTAGGAGGTCAAAAAGTCGGGTCATGGAGGCTGAAACCCGTTTTCCAGCCGGAAAATCCATTTTTCTGCCCGAAACAATCCCGCATTGCCGCCGTTCATGCCCGGTATGCTTTGCCTCGCGACCAAGATTTTAGCCTGAAAGCACTTTGATCTCTTTCAAGAGGTCAAAAACGCACCGGGCATCGGTCGCCGCGTGAAGCCTGGCCAGCAGTTCCGGGCGGCGGCCAAAACCGGCGATGCCCGACAGCAATGAGAGGTATTCCAACGCGTCGGTGGGAGGCACCGCCAGAAGAAAAACATATTCCACCGGCCACGATTCCTGCATCCCCCAGATCAACGGCTCGCTGGCGCGCCCGATGACCAGCGTCAGCCGCCTGACCTGCGCGCTGCGGGCGTGTGGCATGGCGATGCCCGTCGGCAGCGCCGAGTTGGAAAGAAATTCGTGGTTGATCGCGGCGTCATAAAACGAGAGCGTGTCGCCGATGATTCCATGCTCGTGCAGCCGCGTGCTCAATTCCTCGATGATTCCCGCCGGGTCGGACTCGCGCAACCGCGGGACTATCAGCTCCGGTCGCGTGTAGGCCGCGATGGAGACATCCGTGTCTTTGCGTGAAATGTCACAAGGCATGAGCCAGTTGTTTGCGGCTTTTTTTCGCGGCTGCTTTGCCGGTTGCCGGTTCAACGGCAGCTTCAACCGTATCTTCCACAAGGCATAGGTAACGCTGGCAGTTGTCGCACAGGCGGATTTCATCATCGTGCCTCAAATCCATGACCACCGCCAGCGGCACGCGCATGTGGCAGCCGGTGCAGGTCTGGTGGCGGAGCAGCGCGACGCCTTTTTTGCCCTTGTCGCCGAGGCGATCGTAGTGGCTTAAAATCGGCGTGGGGATTTTCGCGCGCAATTCCGCAATGCGCTCCTCGATGTGCGGCTGGATTGTCTCGTCAAATTCGAGCGATTGAAGCTCGAACAAGGTTTGCATCATTTGTTTCATAAAAATAACACCGGCGATTTCCACGCGCAGGCATCGGCCCGGGCGGGGCTGATTTCGGCGGACAGGAGACTCGAACTTCTGATGGGCTATCATCCACTGGCGCTCATGCCCCCGCCGAAATCAACCCCGCAGGAAACCTGCGCCGGTTCCTCCTCCGTAGCGCCGGTTCCTGCGGGCCGGCTTAATGCTGCTTGCGCACCTGGCGGCGGGAGTTCTTGGGTGACACCGGGCGCGTTGCCGGCGCGGGCGCTGCCGGAGCAGCCGGGGCCGGATTGTTGTTGGTTGGTTTGCATGCACAGGCCGATGCAGCCGGCACCGGCAAGGTTGTAGTCGCTGAAGTATTTGAATCGCTCATAATTTTTTTGTTTTGATTTACTGGTTGTTTCTAGTCAACCACTTTTCACCAACGCAGATGATGTGCCATCCCGGTTGCGGAATGCAAAAAATGCAAAATCGCCTGATTCCACAGGCAAATGAGAACATCTGGATAACATGGCCAAAATCACCAATTCGCGCGTTGGTGCAATTCTTGCACCGCGCGGTGGCTATTGGTGCAAGGCTAAATGGCAGGCTATTTCTTTTCCACCGCTTCGGTTGCATCCAGCAAACCGTATTGTTTCAACTTGTATTGCAACGCGCGGCGGCTGATGCCCAGTGCGTTCGCTGCTTCTGCGCGATTGCGGGTGACGTGGGTGAGTGTCTGCCGGATCAATAATTTTTCCACCTCGGCCAGTGGTGCGCCGGGCCGCACGGTGAACGTGACCAGGCTGTTGTCAAATTCCCGCAAAAAATCCGGCAACGCGGCGACATCCACGACCGCCGCGCGGCTGGTGATGACCATGCGCTCGACGGCATTGCGCAATTGCCGGACGTTTCCCGGCCATGGAAATCGCTGGCAGAGATGCATCGCTTCCGGCGACATCCGCTTGCGTCCGCGTTTGTGCTTGGTGCCGAAGCGGTCGAAGAATCTTTCGATCAACAGCGGAATGTCGTCGGCCCGCTCGCGCAACGGCGGCATGACAACTGGCACAACATTCAGCCGGTAAAACAAATCCTCGCGAAATTTCCCTTCCGCCACAAAGTCCGGAAGTTTTTTATTTGTCGCGGCAATAATGCGGACATTCACGCGAATCAATTCAGAACCGCCGACCATACGAAACGAGCCGTCTTCGAGCACGCGCAACAAATCGCCCTGGCCTTTTGGCGACAGGTCGCCGATTTCGTCGAGGAACAGCGTGCCGCCGTCGGCAAGCTGGAAGCGTCCCGGCTTTTGCGCCGCCGCTCCGGTGAACGCGCCTTTGACGTGGCCGAACAATTCCGCTTCGAGCAATTGTTCCGCGAACGCGGCGCAATTGACGGAGATGAACGGCTTGTCGCGCCGCTGGCTGTGCGTGTGAATCAATCGCGCGGCGATTTCCTTGCCGGTGCCGCTTTCACCTTCGATCAGCACGGTGACGTCGCTTTGCGCGACTTCCTCGATCAGCCGCGAAACGTTCCGCATGATTTCGCTTTCGCCGATCAGCGGATTCGGCTCTGTCTTTTTTTGCAGCCGCGAACGCAGATCATTATTTTCGGCGACCACCGCCTGATATTCCAGCGCCTTTTGCACCTGAATTCGCAGGCGCTTGAGGTCAATCGGTTTCGGCAAATAATCGTAAGCGCCCAATCGCATCGCCTCGACCGCATTTTCGACGGTGCTGAAGGCGGTCATCAAAATGAACAAGGTTTCGTGGCTGCGCTCGTGGATTTGCGCGAGCAATTCAATGCCGCTTTGTCCCGGCATTTTGACATCTGAAATCACCACATTATACAAGTTCTGGCTGGCGAGTTTCACCGCAGCAGCAGCGTCGTTGGCGGCGTCCACAATGTAACCTTCGCGCCGCAGACCTTCCTGCAAACCGGCGCACAAGCCCTGTTCGTCATCCACCACCAGAATTTTAACTTTTAAATTGTCCACGTCATTCCTTTCGCTTGAGCGGCAATGTCAATGTGAACACAGCTCCGCCGGTTGACGCGTTTTCAGCGCGCAAATCGCCGCCGTGAGCCACCGCAATCTGTTGCGCGATCCACAATCCCAGCCCGCTGCCCTCGGTTTTGGTCGTGAAATACGGATCAAAAATATCACCCAGCTCGTCCGCCGGAATTCCCGGCCCGGTGTCCTGCACGCGCAGCAATAAATTTTCGCCGGATTTCGCCGCGCTGACTTTTATGCGGCCCGGGCCGTTGATCGCCTGGATGCCGTTGATGATGATGTTCAGAAGCGCCTGCGTCAGGCGGACGGAATCAATCGTGACGGGCGGCAGGCCCGGTTCCACCTCGGCAAGTATCTCGACCTTTCGTGCCGACGCTTCCGGCCGGAGCAGTTCGCAGACGTGCGTGACGATTTTATTTATTTCAACCGAGTCCAGTTCGAGCGCCGATGGTCCGGCCAGTTTCAGGAAACGTCCGACAATGCTTTCCAGCCGGTGCAATTCGCCGTGGATGATTCCCAGCCGCGACGAAAGTTGCGCGCGCGACTGCGGCGCAAGCGCACTCAAATCTTCTTCGAGCAATTGAAAGTGGACGCCGAGCGAACTCAACGGATTGCGGATTTCGTGGGCAAGGCGCTTGAGCAACCGCGCGAGCAAGTCGCGTTTCTCCGTCGCTGGCAACTGCGTCGCGTCCTGGCCGAGCGCTTTGGCTAAAATGTTTTCCGTCATACCCATAAACATGGATTGTGGTCGTCGGCCCGACCAACCCTGTATTGTCAATTGCCATCCCGCTTTTGCCATGATAGTTCCATCATGTTTGGTCCCGTGGACGGTAAAGAACTGATTCCGGTGTATTTCACGCATGAATTCTGTTTAATTCAAGGCATGGACGCCGCATTGCCGCCGCTTACTGCCAGCACGCTTTATCTCGTCGCCACGCCGATTGGCAACCTCGAGGACATCACGCTCCGCGCACTGCGCGTTCTGCGCGAATGCGACGTGGTCGCCGCCGAGGACACGCGGCATTCCGGGCAGTTGCTGAAACATTTTGGCATCAGCAAACCGCTCTTGAGCTATTTCCAATTCAACGAGGCGCGGCGCAGCGAGGAAATTTTATCGCGGCTCGCGCGCGGCGAGAAAGTTGCGCTCGTCACGGACGCCGGAAGCCCAGGCATCAGCGATCCCGGCGAGCGCGTGGTAAAGGCGGCGATTGCGGCGGGCTTTCGCGTCGAGGCAATTCCCGGTGCGTGCGCGCTTGTCGCGGGATTGACGGCCAGCGGTTTGCCGACGGAGGAGTTTCATTTTGTCGGTTTTCTGCCGCACAAATCCGGCCAGCGAAAAAATAAGTTGGAATCGCTCAAAACAATTTCCGGCACCTTGGTTTTTTACGAATCGCCGTATCGCATCGAAAAACTGCTCGGCGAATTGAACGAAGTTTTTCCCGGACGCGAAGTTGTCCTCGCGCGCGAGCTGACGAAGAAGTTCGAGGAATTTCTGCGCGGCAAACCGGCGGAGCTTTTGGAGATTGCGAAGAAGCGCAGCTTGAAGGGCGAATTTGTCGTTTTGGTCGCCTGAACAAAATAGATTTTGAATTTTATCCGGCTTCACACCAAAGTTCTGTAATGAAATTTACCGCGTCGTTCCTTTGCCTGCTTGTCGTGTTCATTGCGACCGCTGGTGATACCAATTCCATTTATCACGACGGCCCGTCTTCGCTTTCAGTCACGACGCGGCAGGGCTGGATTGACCTGAATAAAAATGGCAAGAAGGACATTTACGAAGATTCGTCGCAGCCGGTCGCGAAGCGCGTGGACAATTTGATGAAACAAATGACGCTCGACGAAAAGATCGGCCAGCTTGAGCAGTCGCCTTTCGGAAAAGACCCGGCCACGCAGCTCGCCAGTAAATTGAAGGCCGGTGAAATAGGCTCGTTTCTCGACGGCTCGGCACAAATTGAAACGCCGGTGCTGCGAAACAAATTGCAGCACATCGCCGTCGAGCAAAGCCGCCTCGGCATCCCGCTCATTTTTGGGCACGATTCGATCCACGGCTTCCGCACGGTGTTTCCGATTCCGCTGGCGCAGGCGTGCGCGTGGGAGCCGGAATTGTTCGAGCGCACGCAAACCATTTCCGCCCGCGAATCGGCTGCGGCAGGGATTGACTGGGTGTTTGCGCCGATGGTTGACCTCGCGCGCGACCCGCGCTGGGGCCGCATCGCGGAAGGATTCGGCGAAGACCCGTGGCTCGGCGCGCTGGACGCGGCGGCGAGCGTGCGCGGTTTTCAGGGGACAAATTGCGCGGACGCAAACCGCGTCGTCGCGTGCCTGAAACATTTTGTCGGCTACGGCGCGGCGGAGGGCGGTCGTGATTACAACACGACGGAAATTTCCGAGTTCACGCTGCGCAATTATTATCTGCCGCAGTTCAAAGCCGGAGTGGACGCGGGCGCGCTGACGGTGATGAGCGCGTTCAACGATCTTTCCGGTTTTCCCGCCAGCGGCAACCGCCACACGCTCACGGACATTTTGCGCGACGAATGGAAGTTCCCCGGCTTTGTCGTCAGCGACTGGGAATCCGTCGGTGAGCTGGAGGACCACGGCGTCGCGGAGGATATTTCCGAAGCCGCGCGGCTCGCGCTGACCGCGGGCGTGGACATGGAAATGGTCTCGACGACTTATCGCGACACGTTGAAGCTGCAAATCGAGCAGGGCAAAATTTCCAAAAAAGTTTTGGACGAAGCCGTGCGCCGCGTGTTGACGGTGAAATTCGAAAAAGGCCTGTTCGACCGCCCGTTCACCGATGCGAACAGTTACAAGACGGCGTTTCTCCAGCAGGACGCGGTTGATCTCGCGCGCGAAGCCGCTGCGAAATCCTGCGTGCTGCTGAAAAATGAAAACGGCGCGCTGCCGCTTTCGCATCACGCAGAAAAACTCGCGCTCATCGGGCCGTTCGCGGAGGACGGCGAGGAAATGGTCGGGGCGTGGTATTCGCGCGCGCACACCAACGACATCGTTTCGCTTGCCGACGGAATGCGCGCGAAATTGCCGTTCGATTTTCAACTGGCCGTCGCGCGCGGCTGCTCCATCCTCGAAACCAACAACGGAAAAATCCGGCGGCACATCGGGGATTTTTCGGTGATCCAGGAACATCCGACCGGCGCGGATGAAATCGCCGGAGCCGTTTCCGTGGCAAAAGCGGCGGACGTCATCGTCATGACGCTTGGTGAGCCGCGCGACTGGAGCGGCGAAGATTCGAGCCGCACCAGCCTGGGTTTGCCTGGGCGGCAAATGGAGCTGTTTGACGCCATCGTCGCGACCGGCAAACCGGTGATCGTGGTTTTGTTCAATGG
Source organism: uncultured Bifidobacteriaceae bacterium (assembly GCA_964413505.1). GTDB lineage: Bacteria > Verrucomicrobiota > Verrucomicrobiia > Limisphaerales > UBA11358 > UBA11358. Next base: position 8,524 of record CAYPTV010000062.1, read on the forward strand.
CCGTCCGCTGGCGATCCCGCAAATCCAGAAAAGTGCGGCGGCGATTTTGGAGATGTGGTTTCCCGGCGTTCAAGGCGGCAACGGCGTGGCGGATGTTTTGTTCGGCGACGTTGATCCGGCGGGGCGTTTGACCACGACATTTCCGCTCAACGTCGGGCAGGTTCCGTTTTATTACAACGCTCTCAACACTGGTCGTCCCGGTTTTGGCGAATACAAGGGCAACTACGTTGACGCGCCGACGTTGCCGCTGTATCCGTTCGGCTTCGGGCTGGCTTACACGACTTTTGAATTTGGAAAAGTCCGGCTCGACGCGCCGGAAATGAAACTTGGCGGCACGCTCGCCGCCCATGTGCAGATCCAGAACACTGGCGAGCGTGCGGGAACGGCGGTCGCGGAACTATACATCCGCGATGTCGCGGCGTCCGCCGGGCCGAGGCCGGTGCATGAATTGAAAGGCTTCCAGAAAATTCTTTTGCAGCCCGGCGAATCGTCCGAGGTGACGTTCAACATCTCTGAAAATGAACTCGGCTATTATGACGCAAAAGGAAACTGGCTCGTCGAGCCGGGGAAATTCCAGTTGTGGATCGCCAAAGATTCCGCTTCCGGCGAACCTGTGAATTTTCAATTGGTGAAGTGAATTGATGTAGCGTTGAGCCTGTGGCTCAACATTCGAGCCACAGGCTCGACGCTACACAAACTTGCCCGGATTCAAAATGCCGTTCGGATCAAGGGTTTTTTTCAGCGCGCGATGCAGTTCCCGGACTTCCTTTGAGACCGCCAGCGGCCACCAGCGTTTTTTGGCCAGGCCGATTCCATGCTCGCCGGTGATCGCGCCGTTCCACGCCAGAACCTGTGCGAACAATTCGTCAAGCGCATCTTCCCCGCGTTTCACGGCGGCGGCATCGTTCACATCCAGCATGATGTTGACGTGGATGTTGCCGTCGCCGGCGTGGCCGAAGCACGCGATGGGCAGCTTGATTTTCTTTTGCAGGCGCGCGGTGAACCGGAACAAATCCTCCAGCCGCCCGCGCGGCACGACGATGTCCTCGTTCAATTTTTTCAGGCCGGTCGCCTTGAGCGAGGTTGAAAAAACGCGGCGGATTTCCCAGATTTTTTCGCACTCGGCGTCGCCAAGCCCGCGCTCAATAAACAGCGGCTTGTGTTTGTGGACGACTTTTTCGACCGCCGGCAGCTCGCCATGCACAGATCTTTTCTGGCCGTCAATTTCCACGATCAAGTGCGCCTTGCAAATGCCGAGCCGTTTGCTGCCGGTGTATTTGGCGGCGGCGGCGAGCGTGAATTCATCCGCAAGTTCCAGCGCACTTGGCAAAAATCCGGCGGCAAGGATGGATTGCAGCGCGCCGACGGCGTTTTTCATGGAGCTGAAACCGACGGCGAGCGTGGCGCGGAACGGCGGGAGTGGAATCAGCTTCAATGTCGCCTCGGTGATGACGCCGAGCAAACCTTCCGAGCCGACAAACAGCCGGTGCAGGTCGAAGCCGGTCTTGTTTTTGTGCGTGCGTCCGCCAACGCGGATGATTTTACCGTTCGCCAGAACGACTTCGAGTCCGAGGACGTAATCGCGCGTGACGCCGTATTTGAGGCAGCGCGGGCCGCCGGCGTTGGTGGCGATGTTGCCGCCGATGAAATTGTGCGCGCGGCTCGCCGGATCGGGAGGGTAGAACAAATTCTTTTTTTTCACGGCGGCCTGCAACAGTTCCGTGATGACCGCCGGCTGGACGACGGCGACAAAATCCTTTGCGTTGATCTCCAGGATGCGGTTCATGCGTTCGAGCGACAGCACGATGCCGCCGCGAACCGGCACGCAGCCGCCGACGTAGCCGTGGCCGCCGCCGCGCGCGGTGACGGGAATTTTGTTTTCATTCGCAAATCGCAAAATGGTGGCGACGCTTTTTGTCGAGCGCGGCAATGCGACGGCGTCAGGCTGGTGCATGGCGAACCATTTGTCGCCGGAATAATCCTTCAGTGCGGCGGCGTCAAAGACGATATCGCGGGGCAGGATTTGTTTGAGGCGCAGCAATTTTGAATTTGACGAACTCATTCCGCAGGGGTGGCTGGCGCATCGAGAAATTCCTTTGCGTCGGCGGCTTCGACTTCTGGAACTTGGACGCGAACCGGAAAGATTCCGCCGAACATCATCGCAGTGTATTCGTTGACCAAAAAAGGATTGAAGTTTGCGGCTTCGAGCCGCGCACAGGCGAGTCGCGCTTCGGTCAAATTCCAGCCTTTCAAAATTGTGACCAGTTTCACTTGGTGATGAATGTCGTCTCGGTTTTGGATTCGGAGACGTTTTTCAAATCGGCGAAGACGATGATGCCCGCGCCGGTCTGGAGCAAACTTTGCACCTGCACCTCGGCCTGCTGTCCGACGTGCGGCTGCGCCCCGGCGACGACAACCATGGTGCCGTCGGGCAGATAGCCGATGCCCTGGCCCTTGTCCTTGCCTTCGCGGGCGA
>CAYPTV010000063.1:0-10962 GCA_964413505.1 uncultured Bifidobacteriaceae bacterium
CATCTCGCGCCCGGCAACAAGGTCGTGCTCGGCGCGCACATGCTGGAGATTTGTCCGAGCATCGCGGACGGCAAGGCGTCGTTGCAGGTGCATCCACTCGGCATCGGCGGCAAGGCCGATCCGGCGCGCTTGGTTTTCAACACGCCTGCCGGCCCGGCGCTGAACGCGGCGCTGATGGATTTCGGCAACCGCTTCCGTCTGCTCATCAACGAAGTGGATGTCGTTAAACCGGAACAACCGATGCCGAAATTGCCCGTGGCGCAGGCGGTTTGGAAGTGCAGGCCGAATTTCGAGGACGCGTGCGGCGCGTGGATTTACGCGGGCGGCGCGCATCATACCGGCTTCAGCCAGGCCGTCACCACGGAGATGCTCGAAGACTTCGCGGCGATTGCTGGACTGGAAGTGGTTGTGATTGACGCCGACACGAAGCTGCGCCAGTTCAAACAGGAACTTGTTTGGAACGACTGCGCTTACGGCCTCAAGAACGGCTGGGTTTCCTAAACCAAATAGATTTACTCGATGAAAGCTCAATATACCATCGGCTTGGATTACGGAACGAACTCGGTTCGCGCCCTGATTGTTAACGTCGCTAACGGCGCGGAAATCGCGTCGGCGGTATGGAATTATGCACATGGCACTGCGGGCGTGATTTTGGCGCGCGATCCGAATCTGGCGCGTCAGCATCCGGCGGATTATGTCAATGGCGCGGAAATCACCATCAGGCAAGCGCTCGTCACGGCCAAAAAATCCGTGAAAGGATTCAGTGCCGCGCAAGTGATCGGTATCGGCGTGGATACGACTGGCAGCACGCCGTTGCCCGTGGATGCAAAAGGCCAGCCGCTCGCGTTCAGCAACAAATTTGCGAACAATCCGTCGGCGCTGGCGTGGTTGTGGAAAGATCACACCGGCGTGAACGAAGCCGCCGAAATCACCGCGCTCGCCAAAAAAATGCGCCCGCAATATCTCGCCAAGTGCGGCGGCGTTTATTCGAGCGAATGGTTTTGGAGCAAAATTCTGAAATGCCTGCGAATTGCACCGGAAGTTTTTGATGCGGCGCACTCTTGGGTTGAACTCGCGGATTTTGTCCCCGCCGAACTGACCGGCACGCTTGCGCCGGAAACATTTGTCGCTGGCGTTTGCGCCGCCGGTCACAAGGCGATGTGGAATGCGAAGTGGGGCGGCTATCCCGACGCGCCATTTCTTTCCAAATTAAATCCGAAGCTCGCGCAATTGCGGGCGCGTCTGACGCCGCGCGTTTTTTCGATTGATAAATCCGTCGGAGGACTCACCGAAGTGTGGGCGAAGAAAACTGGATTGACGGCAGGAATTCCTGTCGCGGTCGGTGCATTTGATGCGCATCTCGGCGCGGTTGGTTCGGGTGTGGCACCGGGAACGCTGGTGAAAATCATCGGCACGAGCACTTGCGACATCGCCATCTCGCCGAACACCAAAATGCTTGCTGACGTGCCGGGGCTTTGCGGCATCGTGGACGGCAGCGTATTGCCGGGAAATTTCGGACTCGAAGCCGGGCAATCCGCCGTCGGTGATTTGTTCAACTGGCTTGTCAATTACATCGAGCCGGGTGGTAAAAAGGTTTTGTCGCATCGCGAACTGGACGAGGCGGCGCTGAAATTGCAGCCGGGCGAATCCGGCCTGGTCGCGCTGGATTGGAACAATGGCAACCGCACGATTCTCGTTGATCAAAAACTCACCGGCCTGCTTGTCGGACAGACGCTTTACACGACGCCGGCGGAAATTTACCGCGCGCTGGTAGAGGCGACGGCGTTTGGAGCGCTGACCATAATCAATCGGTTTGAAGAATACGGCGTGAAGATTTCGTCGGTTGTGAATTGCGGCGGCATCGCGGACAAGAGCGCATTGACGATGCAGATTTACGCGGACGTGACAGGCCGGCCGATGAAGATTTCTCGCTCGGCACAAACCTGCGCGCTCGGCTCGGCCATCGCGGCAGCAGTTGTCGCCGGTGCGCACAAGGATTACGCCACAGCGCAAAGGAAGATGACCGGCCTCAAGCCGAAAATTTTCAAGCCCGATCCGAAGGCTTACGCGGTTTATCGGGAGTTGTATGCGATTTACAAAAAGTTGCACGATGCGTTTGGCACGCGCGAGTGGAGCGGAAATCTGCACGGCGTGATGAAGCAACTGATTGACATCCGCAGTCGCGCAAGGGAATAATCCCGACGATTCCCGATGCTTGACAATCTTAAAAAACAAGTTTGCAAGGCGAACCTGCAGTTGGTCGCCGAAGGCTTGGTCATTCAGACGTGGGGCAACGCCAGCGGCATTGACCGCGCACGGGGTCTTGTCGTCATCAAACCGAGCGGTGTGTCTTACGATGGCATGAAGCCGCAGCACATGGTTGTTGTTTCGCTGGCGGACGGAAAAATGGTCGAGGGAAATTTGAAGCCGAGTTCGGACACGGCGACGCACCTGGTTTTGTATCGCGCGTTCAAGGAAATTGGCGGCATCGTCCACACTCACAGCCTTTATGCGACGGCTTGGGCGCAGGCGTGTTCGCGGATTTGCTCATTCGGCACGACGCAGTCGGATTACTGGCATGGCGACGTGCCGTGCACGCGCAAGCTCAAGCCGAAGGAAATCGAAAATGATTATGAGGCGAACACCGGCCGGGTCATTGTGGAGACGTTCAATAAAAAAAATCCGCTCGAACATCCCGCCGTGCTCGTCGCGAGCCATGGACCGTTCACCTGGGGAAAAGACGTGGACGACGCGGTTCATAATGCAAGCGTCCTGGAATTTGTGGCACGGCTGGCGAGCGAAACCTTGCGCGTGAATCCCATGACGCGGCAGGTGCAGCCGGTTTTGCTCGACAAGCATTTTCTTCGCAAACACGGTGCGAACGCGTATTACGGGCAACTTAAACCAGCCAAAAATCAAACATGAAACACATCACGAAGTTTGCATTGCTCACGTTGGCTGGACTTGGCGCGGCATTTTTTGTAGGCTGTGCCTCCATGCCAAATACAGGAATTGTCCAGAAGTCCCCGTTTGGAAACACGGCGGACGGCACACCGGTTGAAATTTACACGCTGCGCAACAGCAGCGGGATGGAGGCGCACATCATGACTTATGGCGGCACGGTCGTGTCGCTCAAGGTGCCGGACAAGAACGGAAAATTGGGCGACGTGGTGCTGGGTTTTGACGATCTGGACGGTTATCTGACGAACAGCCCCTATTTCGGCGCGCTTATCGGCCGCTATGGAAACCGGATTGCCAAAGGGCAGTTTACGCTGGACGGCCAGACTTACATGCTGGCGACCAACAACGCGCCGAATCATCTGCACGGCGGGCTGAAGGGCTTTGACAAGGTTGTCTGGACGGCAGTCCCGGTTGACACCTATTACGGCCCCGGTCTTCAGTTGACCTATTTGAGCAAGGACGGCGAGGAGGGTTATCCCGGCAATCTTTCCGTGACGGCAATTTATACGGTCACGGAAAAAAACGAGTTGCAGGTGGAATTCACCGCCAAGACCGACAAGGACACGGTCTGCAACCTGACTCATCACTCCTATTTCAATCTGCGCGGAAGCGGTGATGTCCTCGGCCATGTCGTGCAGATTGACGCGGACACCATGACCCCGGTGGACAGCACGTTGATTCCGACCGGGGAATTGAAGCCGGTGGACGGCACGCCGTTTGATTTTCGGAAGGCAACCGCCATTGGCGCGCACATCAACGACACCAACGACGATCAAATAAGATTCGGACACGGCTACGATCACAATTTTGTTTTGAACAAGCAACCCGGCGAGTTCGGCCTGGCCGCAACCGTTGTTGAACCCGAATCCGGCCGCGTGATGGCAGTCTGGACGACCGCGCCCGGAGTGCAGTTTTACACGGGCAATTTTCTGGACGGCACCATCCATGGCAAGGGCGGACAGGTCTATCAATTTCGCAACGCCTTCTGTTTCGAGCCGCAGGGTTTTCCCGACTCGCCCAACCATCCGAATTTTCCAACGACCGAGCTGAAGCCGGGCCAGATTTACAAGAGCATGATCGTCTATAAATTTTCCGTCCTCAACCAATAACCAAGCACAACACGCCATGAAAACTCATCACATCACCGTCTCTACGTTTGCGCTCGCCCTTGCGCTCGCATTTTCCGGTTGCGGCAAGAACGAAAATGAAAAAACAGACACCGGCGGCACTCCGGCGGCGCCGGCTGCCAAGAAATTGAAGCTCGCCTTCGTCTCCAACAACGCGGCCAATTTCTGGTCTTTCGCCCGTGCCGGCTGCAATGCCGCCGCCAAGGATCTCGGCGATGTGGATGTTGATTTCCGCATCACACAGGACGGCAGTTCCGCCACGCAACGGCAGATACTTGACGACCTTGCCGCCAAAGGCACCGACGGCATCGCTGTCAGCGTTGACGACCCGGATAACCAGACGGATTTCCTGAACAAGATTGCCGGCGAAGCGCTGCTGGTCTGCTGCGACAGCGACGCGGCGGCCAGCAAACGCGTCGCCTACATCGGCACCGACAACGAGGCGGCGGGCGAAGAAGCCGGGAAAATGATCAAGGAATGCCTCCCCAACGGCGGCAAAATAATGCTGTTCGTGGGGCACAGCGATTCGCAAAACGCGGTGGAACGCTCCGGCGGAATCAAAAAGGCGCTGGAAGGTTCCAACATTGAAATCATTGACACCCGCACCGACGATACCGACGCCGTCCGCGCGCAGAAGAACGCCGAGGACACGCTGGTGAAATATCCCGACATCGCATGCCTGGTCGGCTTGTGGAATTACAACGGGCCCGCGATTCTCAACGCCGTGCGCGGTGCAGGCAAAAACGGCCAGGTGAAAATAGTCTGCTTCGACGACGAAGCCGACACGCTTGCGGGCATCGCCGCCGGCGACATTTACGGCACCGTCGTCCAGAATCCCTTTGAGTTCGGCAGGCAGTCCGTCACTCGCATGGACAAATATCTGCACGGCGACAAGACGCAGTTGACCGGCAAAATGTTCATTCCCACGCGCGACATCAAGAAAGACAGCGTCGCCGCCTATCAGGCCGAGGTGAAAAACATCCTGGGCCAGTAACATGCCCGCCGCGCCGCTGCTCGAAATGCGCGGGATTTCCAAAAGATTTCCCGGCGTCATGGCGCTCGACGACGTCAGCCTGCACATCGGACGCGGCGAGGTCGTGGCGCTGTGCGGCGAGAACGGCGCGGGCAAATCAACCTTGATGAAAATTCTCGGCGGCGTGCACCAGCCCGACGCCGGGGAGATTCTCATTGACGGATTGCCCGTGAAAATTTCCGGAGTCAACGATTCCATGAAGCACGGAATCGCCTTCATCCACCAGGAATTGAACGTGCTCGGCAATTTGGACGTGGCGGCGAATGTTTTTCTCGGACGCGAGCCGCGCCATGCGCCCGGACTAATTGCCTCCAAAAAAATCCATGCGGAAACGGAGCCGTTCATCCGGCGCCTGGGACTGGATGTTTCCACGCGCACGCGGCTGGACGATTTGTCCATCGCGCAGCAGCAGCTCGTCGAGATCGCCAAGGCTCTTTCACTCGACTCGCGGCTCATCATCATGGACGAGCCGACGTCCAGCCTCACGCTCACCGAGACGAAACGCCTGCTCGAACTGGTCTGCGAATTGAGCGGCCAGGGCGTGAGCATCGTTTATATTTCGCACCGGCTCGGTGAGATTGACGAATGCGCCGACCGCGTGGTGGTTTTGCGCGACGGCAAAAACGCCGGCGAACTTCCGCATGGCGAGGCTACGCACGACAAGCTCGTCAGCCTGATGGTCGGCCGCGAAATCAAAAATTTCTACGTCCATTCCGCCGCGGCCCGGACGCCGGGCTTTTTCAAGGTCCGCAACGCCGCTTCCTCGCTGCATCCGGGCAAAAAAGTTTCCTTCGACGCCGCGCGCGGGGAAATACTCGGCTTTGCCGGGCTTGTCGGCGCAGGGCGTTCGGAAATCGCCAAGGCCATTTCGGGCCTCGACCGTTCGCCGGAAAAGGAAATTTTCCTGGCCGGCGAAAAAATTTCCGTAAACACGCCGCGCGACGCGATTGACCACGGCATTTATCTCGCGCCGGAAAATCGCCGTGCCGAAGGACTGGTGGTGGACATGTCCGTGCGCGAAAACATCAGCCTGCCGTCGCTGGGAAATTTTTCGCGCCTCGGCCTCATCAACCGCGGCCATGAACGCAAGATCGCGGCGGAGCAGGTGAAGTCGTTGAACATCAAGACGCCGACGGTTGAGACGCGCGTTTTGAACCTGAGCGGCGGCAACCAGCAGAAGGTCGTGCTCGGCAAATGGCTGGCGATGACGCCCAGGGTGATGATCCTGGACGAGCCGACGCGCGGCATTGATGTCGGCGCGAAGGCGGAGATTTACCGGCTCATGCGCGAACTGGCGGGAAATGGCGCGGTGATCTTGATGATCAGCAGCGACATGGAAGAGGTGTTGAACGTGAGCGACCGCATCGCCGTGATGCACGAGGGCGAAATTGCCGGCGTGCTGGATCGCGCCGATTGCAACGAGCAGAACGTTATGCAGCTCGCCGTCGGCAAAAAAATCCCGGCGGCACGCGCCGCGTTTGAAGATTGATTTTGAAATGAAAAAAGAATTTGGAATTTTCGCGCTGCTGGTGGTGATGTGCGCCGTAACGGGTTTTGAAAACCCGCGCTTTTTTTCGGAGGCGAATTTGAGCAACACGGCCAACTTGATCGGCCTCTACGGAATTTTCAGCATCGGCGTCGGCATGGTCATCATCACCGGAGGCATTGACTTGTCCATCGGTTCGATGATTGCGCTTAATGGAATGCTGCTCGTGCTGGCGCTGACCGAATGGCACTGGGCGTGGCCGCTGGCGACGGCGTTTGCATTGGGGGTGCCGATGCTGCTCGGACTGGCGCACGGGTTTTTGATCACCAAATTTCGGATGCAGCCGTTCATTGTGACGTTGTGCGGGCTGCTGCTGTATCGCGGCATCGCGCGCTTCATTGCCAACGATACGACCAAAGGTTTTGGCGACGCCGCCGGTTTCAAGATGCTGCAAAATTTGGCAGGCGGAAAATTTTTCGGCCTGCCGATGCCGTTTGTGATTTTGACCGTCGTTGCAGTCGTCATGTGGGTCGTGTTGCACCGCTCGGTTTACGGCCGTTATCTTTTTGCCGTGGGCCGCAACGAAGAGGCCGCGCGTTTTTCCGGCGTGAACACGAAATTTGTGGTTGCGAGCGCTTATGTTCTTGCCGGACTGCTGACGGGCATTTCGGGAATTCTTTTTGCGTTCTACACGAATTCCGTTTCGCCGTCGAACCACGGAAATTTTTACGAGCTTTACGGCATTGCGGCGGCGGTGCTGGGCGGATGCAGCCTGCGCGGCGGCGAAGGCTCGATCATCGGCATCCTCATCGGCACGGCGCTGCTGCTGGTGCTGCAAAATCTAGTGAACCTGCTCGGCATTCCCAGCTCGCTCAATTTCGCCGTCATGGGCGCGGTGGTGCTTGTCGGCGTGCTGGCGGACCAGGTTTTTCAACGACGCTCAAGACGTTGACATGCGGCTCATCCAGGGATGTGCGGGAGAATTTTTTTGCGAACACGTCCGCTTGACAAGCCGCCGTCAACCGTATAAAAAATTAACCAACACCTATGCAACCCATTCATCTGGCCGGGATAGATTACACCATTTTGCTCGCCTACGTCGCATTCGTCATCGGCATCGGCTGGACGCTGGCGCGTTACATGAAGACGTCGTCGGACTTTCTCACGTCCGCGCGCTCCATCCCGACGTGGGTGACCGGTCTGGCCTTCATTTCCGCAAACCTCGGCGCGCTTGAACTGGTCGGCATGGCGGCCAGCGGCGCGAAATACGGCATCTCCACCGCGCACTTTTACTGGGTCGGCGCAATTCCGGCGATGGTGTTCCTGGGCGTGTTCATGATGCCGTTTTATTACGGCTCCAAGGCGCGCTCGGTGCCGGAATATCTGAAGATGCGCTTTGACGAGCGCGTCCGCGGGTTGAATGCGTTTGCGTTTGCGGTGATGACCATTTTCGCTTCGGGCATTTCGATGAACGCGCTGGCGAAGCTGCTCAATTCGCTGCTCGGCTGGGATTACAACTTTGCGCTGTTCGTCTGCTCCGGCGTCGTGCTCCTCTACGTTTTGAAAGGCGGGTTGACCTCGGCGATTTACACGGAGGTCTTGCAGTTCTTCATGATCGTGCTCGGCTTCGCGCCGGTGGTCTGGCTCGGCCTGAAGGATGTGGGTGGCTGGCATTCGATGACCACGACTCTGCAATCTGTCGCGGTCAATCCTTCGACGATTTATATCAAGGACGCCGGGATCAGCTATGCGCCGGATGCCTGGACGAGCGCGTGGACGCCGGTGCTGGCAGGGCCGGCGCACAACCCGATGGGCGTGGACTGGTTCGCGATGATCTTCGGCCTCGGTTTCGTTTTGAGCTTCGGCTACTGGTGCACCAACTTCCTCGTCGTCCAGCGCGCGATGGCTGCCAAGAACATGACCGCCGCGCGCAACACGCCGCTCGTGGCCGCCGTGCCGAAAATGTTCTTCCCGTTCCTCGTCATCGTGCCCGGCATGATCGCCGCCGCGCTGACCACATTGCCGGACAAAGGTTATCGCATCCCGCCACCGATCATTTCGCAGGCAAATTATGACAAGGCGGTTGCCGATGTGAAAACTGCGAATCCAACTAACGCCGCAGATTTGGTAAATATTGCACAAGACCTCGGCAAGAAAGTTGACATGCCGAAAATCTTGTCGCTGGTCATTGCCAACGTTTCGAGCAAATTGTCCGACGATCAGATCAAGCAGGGCCTTTACAACAGCGTTGCGGAAAATGACTACGACGGCGTCATCCTTTCGCTGGTGAAGAAATATTGTCCGCCCGGCCTGCTCGGCCTGGCGCTCACCGCCCTGCTGGCCTCTTTCATGTCCGGCATGGCGGGCAACGTCACCGCGTTCAACACCGTCTTCACCTACGACATCTATCAGGCCTACTTTGTGAAGGGTAAGAGCGACCACCACTATTTCATCACCGGCAAGGTGATCACGGTGGTCGGCATTTTATTGAGCATCGGCGCGGCGTATTTTGCCTCGATGTATAACAACTGTCTGGACATCATCCAGCTTGTGTTCGGCTTTGTGAACGCGCCCATCTTCGCGACGCTCCTGCTCGGCATGTTCTGGAAACGCACCACCGGCACCGGGGCGTTCTTCGGCTTGCTGGGCGGCATCATAAGTTCAACCCTGTTCCACGCGCTGACCATCGCGCAGGGCAACGTGCCTGGCATCAAGGGCGGCTATCTCGCCGTCAAGGCGACGTTCCCCAGCGAGATGGCGCAGAACTTCTGGCTCGCGGCGTTCGCTTTCACCGCATGCTTCGTGCTAACGGTGGTAATTTCGCTCGCCACACAGTCGCAGAAGTCGGACGCCGATTTGAAGGGCCTTGTCTATTCGCTCACGCCGAAGATCGTGGACAACAACATCCCGGTCTATCAGAAGCCCGCCGTCGTCGGCATCGTGCTGCTGATCGTCTGCGTCATTTTGAACTTTATTTTCTGGTGAACCAAATCGCAAACCGCAATCCACATTTAACCAAATAAATTTTATGGGACTCGATATCCGCTGGCCGATTGGCCTCATGTTCTCGCTGCTCGGCGTTCTGCTCACCGGCTACGGAATGCTCAAGGCCGCCTCCTCCACCGTTCAGGTCGCCGGGAATGACATCAACATCAACCTCATCTGGGGCGTCGTGCTCCTGGTGTTCGGCGTGCTGATGCTGCTCGGCGCCATCAAGGGCAGGTCCGGTCCGCCCGCCGCCAAATAGGAATTTCTTTCGCTGGCAATTGGAAAGAAACCGGGAAAGGGAGTATATTGAACCGGCTCTGATGGCGGACATATCTGCACATTCAGGTTCCTCCGATGTTCGGATTTATGGATGTTGTCAGGGCCATGTCCGTTTATCCGGGCGCGCGGCTTGTCGCGAGCAAGCATTTTCAAATTTTGAATTCCCTTTACGGACTGAATTTTCCTGATACCCTCACTGCCTTTGTCCGATGGACGAAAGGAAAACTTTATGGCCAAACTTTTTATCGAAGATCTCGACTTGAAGGGCAAACGCGCCCTCATCCGTGTGGATTTCAACGTCCCGCAGGACAAGGTCACCGGAGCCATCACCAACACCAAGCGCATCGAGGCCGCCTTGCCGACGATCAAATACGCGCTCGACAAAGGCGCATCTGTCGTGCTGATGAGCCACCTTGGCCGTCCGGACGGCAAGCGCATCGAAAAATTTTCCCTGAAGCCGGTCGCCGAGGCATTGCAGAAACTGCTCGGCCGTCCGGTGCAATTCCTGAATGACTGTGTCGGCGCGGAAGTCGAGGCCGCCTGCGCCAAGGCCAAACCCGGCGACGTGATTTTGCTCGAAAACCTCCGCTTCCACATCGAGGAAGAAGGCAAGGTGAAGCTGGAAGACGGCACCAAGCTGAAGGCCGACCCCGAAAAGGTGAAGGCCTTCCGCGCGAGCCTGACCAAGCTGGGCGACGTCTACATCAACGACGCCTTCGGCACGGCGCATCGCGACCACAGCTCGATGACCGGCGTGCAGTTGCCGCAGCGCGCGTGCGGCTACCTGATGAAGAAGGAACTGGACGCGTTCGGCGCGGTGCTCGACCACCCGAAGCGTCCGCTGCTGGCCATCCTCGGCGGCTCGAAAGTTTCCGACAAAATCCAGCTCATCAACAATCTTTTGGACAAGGCCGATGAGATCATCATCGGCGGTGGGATGGCCTACACGTTCCGCAAGGTTCAGGACAGCATGGCCATCGGCAATTCACTTTTTGACGCGGAAGGTGCGAAGATTGTTCCCGAACTCCTTGCCAAGGCGAAAGCCAAGGGCAAACAAATCCATCTGCCGGTGGACTGGCTGACCGGCG
>CAYPTV010000064.1:0-10860 GCA_964413505.1 uncultured Bifidobacteriaceae bacterium
TTATTACCCATTATGGACAGTTCGGGGAGCGAACAAAAATGTTCACTGTGAAGAAGGGGCGCGTCAACACCAACGACCTTACTTGGCCCGGCATGAAAAAACCGCCAATAGCTGGTCGTGGCATCTACATTCTCTATCGCGGGACGACACCTGTATATGTTGGCTTGGGCACTGCGAGATTTGGCATCTGGAAGCGGCTTCAATCGCATACAAAGGGCTGGCTCGCGTATGCGTGGGACAACGCGAGTTGGTATAAGTTCAAGGATGATGCCTCCAAAGAGCAGATTGAGGCGGTGGAGGCTTTGCTTGTTGCGACAATACCAGGACTGCTGAATGGCGCGCAGCCTAGTAGCCAACTGGGGACTAAATGCTTTCCTGGAAAAGGCAAGACGGATGCATCGAATACGCTTTGGAAGAAGAATGCAGATGATGATACGAAGGCATAATACCGTGCCGGAGCCAACGGCCACCGCCCCTTCAGCTTAATTTTTCACCCGCAGTAATTTCAACGCCGCCAGAAAATCCTCCGGGAGCGGCGCTTCAAACGTCATCAATTTTTTCCGGCGCGGATGGATGAAGGACAGTTCCTTCGCGTGCAGCATCACTCGCGGCGCGGCGTAGTTCGTCAATTCCTTGAGCCGCGCATTTTGACGCGCGCCGTAGGTGTCGTCGCCCACGAGCGGATGGCCGATGAACTGAAAATGCACGCGGACTTGATGCGTGCGCCCGGTGTGGATCTGCGCCTCCATCAACGTCGCCGCGTAAAGCCGTTCGAGAATCCGGTAGCTCGTGTGCGCGGCGCGGCCTTCGCTGTCGTCACGCACGGCCATGCGTTTGCGATGCGTGGGATGCCGGGCGATGGCGGCGTGGATTTCGCCGGTGGCGCGGCCCGGTTCGCCGCAGACGAGCGCGTGGTAAATTTTTTTCACTTCGCGCGATGCGAATTGTTCCGAAAGCGCAAGGTGCGTCTCGTCATTCTTGGCGACGACGAGACAGCCGCTGGTTTCCTTGTCGAGCCGGTGGACGATGCCGGGCCGCGCCACGCCGCCGATGCCGCTCAACGAGCCTTTGCAATGGTGCAGCAGGGCGTTGACGAGCGTGTGTTCCTCGTGCCCGGCGGCGGGATGCACGACGAGGCCGGCGTTTTTGTTGACGACGAGCAGGGTTTTATCCTCGAACAAAATTTCGAGCGGGATTTTTTCGGGCTGTGCGACGGCCGGTTTGGCATCCGGCCAAAGAACTTCGATCTTTTCGCCCGCGTGCGGATGATGCGTGGGCTTGACGATTTCGCCGTTGACGCGGATGTGGCCTTCCTCGATCAACCGTTGCAACGTCCCGCGCGAGGCGGCGGGAAATTTTTCGCAGAGGAACTTGTCGAGCCGTTCGTTGGGCAGCGATTTTTCGACGGTTAAATGTTCTGTGCGCAATTTCATCCGCAGATTGCGCAGATTGCGCAGATTCGCACAAAAATAAATCTGCGGAAATCTGTGAAATCTGCGGAGAAAAAGCTTTTCATTTCGACGATTCGGAGGATTTCGGCTTGTGCTCGTTTTTCCAGGTGATGAGAAAAATCAATCCGACGCCGGTGCAAATCGCGCTGTCGGCGACGTTGAACGCGGGGAATCCGATTTCGCCGCCGCCGCGCTGCTGCATGTAAAAGTAAATAAAATCCACGACGGCGTGGCGGCTGGGCAGCAGACGGTCGGTGAGATTTCCGGCGATGCCGCCAAAAATGAGTCCGAACGCAATTTGCCCGGACAGCGTATGGGAATCGAAATGGTGCCGCGTGAGAAACAAAGCGACGAGCGCGAACAGCGCGACGAGCGCGAGCGCGCCGTTGTTGCCGCGAAACAGGCTCCAGGCCGCGCCGGTGTTGCCCCAGTGGACGAATTTGAAGAATCCGTTGATGATGATTTTTTCCTGAAATTCTGGAAGCGTTTCCAGAACGAGCCATTTGGTGAACTGGTCGAGCGCAAGGATGACGAGCGCGAGCGCGGCGATCCGGCGGTTCGATTTTTGAAAAACAGTCATTTGCAAAGTTCAAAGTCCGAAGTCCAAAGTCAAGCCAGCCGGGCAGTGTCCTAATTTGAAATTCGAAGAAGTTCTGCGGGCTTGACAGGAGTTTCAAATCCATCGCCGTCGCCCGGATAGCAAATTTTCAAAGGTGGATTTCCAATCTGACCATTCAATCTAACCAAATCGCCGTTATCGTAGGAATGCATCACGTCAATTGGTTGAGAAATTGCGCTGGCAACGTGGATTGCGTCATAGGGCTTCAAATGCGGATATTTCCAGATTAGAGATCGTGCGGCTTCGCCGATTTTTCTGTCGCAAATTATTTCTGTAATAAATTCCCTCTTAAAGTATTCCGAAATTCTTTTCTCATGCTCCGGCAAAAGGTTCGTTATTTGCTTGTTTTTTATCTTAATACATTCAACAAACGTAACCGCTGAAGTGTAAATCTTAACGTGGCCGTCCGCCGCCAATTGCTCAATGCGTTCACACGCTTCAACACGCCCAGCCTCCGCGCCGAACAATGCATTAAAAATGTTTGCGTCCCAATAGACAGTTTGAAATGCCATTTATTTGTATAATTGGTATATCGCCTGAATTTCTTTAAGGCTAGGCAATGTGGATTCATCAGGAAAGATTTCAATTGTGTCCGCTGCGATATTCACTGGATAACCTTCTTTTGCGTAATGAATCAATCCACCGGCAATCACTTTCGACTTTTTTTCCATTGCTTTGAACACTTCTTTTTGAGCTTCCGACTTTTGGATATTGCAGGTGATGTCACGCCGATACAACGGCTCGTAAATAGTGCAGCAAAAAGCGTGGCGAACAGAAAGATTAACAATTCTCCCCTCGACAGAACCAAAAGCAATATGACTTTCTCGTGTTAGGATTGCGTCTGCAATTGAAATAATGTTCTGCGGCAAATCTTCCGCAATACTTCCGTTTTTCATGGACACGGACTGAACATCCGCCCCATCAATTATCGAAACAAGTTTTCTGGTTGCTCTAACTTCGTTTTGAGTAAAACCATGCGGGACAATTTTTATGCCGGAACGCAAGGATCGCATTCCGCCACAAATGTTGTCTATGGCCTGTGTAGATTCGACACTGGGATTTTCGACAAATGCGCGAACTATCTCACTTCCTGTATCTACTTTTACAGTCCAATTAACGGGATTTTTGGTCGTGTTTTTAGCCACGCCCTGAATTAACGCAAAAAATGCTTCAACGGCCTCAAGAAACTTTTCAGGCGTCAATTTCTTGGCTTCGATTTTAATTTCGATTTGGTTGCTCATATTGCAGTCTCCATTTCTAGGACTGCGCTGCCGCGTTTAACATAGCTCAAAACCAGCAAATCCACGAGCCATGACGGTTTTTTCTTCCAACGCTTGAGCGCAGTATTCCAGTTCCGCTCGTGGACGGAAACACAAATTTTTGCCGTCCCGCCACGACGGGGATTGCGGCCAGAATCCTTTCGGAAGCCGCCCCAATTCGATTTTTTTATTACTTTTTTGTTTGACATACAAACTTGATTGAGTAATACTAAATCAAGAATAACAACAAGTCAACTGGAAATTTTATGGCAAACGAATTAAAGACGGAACAAAAGGCGCAAGCGGTCAGCTTGCTTTGCGAAGGCAATTCCATCCGCTCCATTGAGCGCATAACCGGGATTCACCGCGATACCGTCATGCGGCTTGGCGTCCGCATCGGCGAAGCGTGCGCCAAAATCCAAGACGAGAAAATGCGCGGCCTGAATTGCAAAAATGTCGAGGTTGACGAGATTTGGGGATTCATCGGCGCAAAGCGCAAGAATGCAAATCGCGCTGGCGCGTATGGCGACGTTTGGACTTTCATCGCATTAGACGCGGACACGAAAATCATTCCGTCTTTCGTCGTCGGCAAACGTGACGCTTATCACGCGAAAATGTTTGTCGCGGATTTGGCGGCGCGCATGGCGGGACGCATTCAACTTTCCTCTGATTCTCTAAATGCCTACGGCGACGCCGTAGAGCGCGGGTTTGGCAGCGAAGTGGATTACGGCCAGATTTCAAAAACCTACTCACTCACCCCGCTTGGAAAAGCGGCGTTGCCAGCCGCCGTGCGTTACAGTCCGGCGGAAGTTATTAAAGTTGAAAAGACGGTTGTGAACGGAATGCCGGACGTGAATCTGATTTCAACGTCTCACGTTGAAAAGCAGAATCACACGTTGCGGATGCACTGCCGCCGTCTGACTCGTTTAACGAACGCTTTCAGCAAGAAGTTTGAAAATTTTCAGGCTGCGGTTTCCCTGAATTTTGCATACTATAATTTCGTCAAGACTCATGGCGCGATTCGCATGACGCCCGCGCAAGCGGCTGGCGTGGAAAACAGCGCGTGGACTGTGGCGGAATTGGTAGAGCGTTGCGATGAATAAACAGGATTACATAGCTCGCGTTCAAGTTGCAGTTTCGCAGTTGCATGACTGCGGCGCGACGTGGCGTAAAACCGTGCTTGTCCATGAAGTCTTTCAGGGCAAAACCGTCTGGCAAGGTGATGTTGAAGTTTTTGATCTGACGGGACACCCGAAGGCCAAACGCGCTTACGCATGGAGTCACCGCGAGGGGAAAAATGACGACGGAGAACGCTTCGTGGCTGTCTTGGAAATCCCGCCGGTTGAATCTGCCGTTACCGCCGTCCGCGTTCAAATCGTCAAAGACATCAAAACAGGATACGCAAAATGAAGCCCGAAACTGCCGTGCGGGTTCAAATTGTTAAAGACTCCAAAAGGAAAATAGATTGTGGATAAAAGTGATTTGTTAAAAATTGCATACGCCGCCATCATCGCGGTGGTTTTCAAAGAATTTTTGGCTTGGCTTATTAGCAGGAGCAAGTCGCTCGGAGCAATGGCCGCTAAAATCTCTGGAAAATGGATTTCCATTGAAAAATCAAAAGGGAGTAGAAATTGGATTCGGTGGATTGTATGGCGTATTTGGCCAATCACTATCCTCATTGTTAATGGGGGATTTCTAGTTTCTTGCTTACTTTCAAAAACAATTCCAGCCAGTCGTTATGATGTCCTTGTAATCATTGGCAGCGTTTATGTGGTCAACAAAGCAATAAAATATCTCGACCACCTTAATTCAATTGAATAATTTCAAATTAGGACACTCCCGCCAGCCGCGACTTTGAATTTAAGACTTTGGACTTTGGGCTTTGGACTTTAGACTTGATTCATGGCACTGGTGCGGATTCTGGTGGATGGCTACAGCCTGTTGCACAACTGGCCGGAAATTGCGCCGGGTGCGCCGCGCCATTCTGCCCGCGCGCGGGACGAGCTGGTGCAAATCCTGACGCAATATCACGACGCCACGGGCGAGCCAGTCACGGTTTTTTTCGACGGTGCGGGCGCGCCGCCGAATGTGCAGAAAAACGAATCAAGCCGCGCCGTTGAAGTTTTATTTTCAAGCGCGGGACAAACGGCGGACGACATGATTGAGCGTGCGGCGCACCGCTTTCAAAGCTACGGCGAGGTTCTCGTCGTGACGAACGACCTCGTCGAGCGCGACGTGGTGGGCGGGTTCGGCGCATCGGCGTCGAGCTGCGAAAATTTCATCCGCATGATCGGAAATGCGCTGGCGGAATTGCGGGACGAGCTGAAGAAACACAATTGCACGGAGAATAACCGTTTTAACAAGCCGCGCTGAATTTATTTTGATGGGCAACAACAGACATTCCGGCGGATTGAATTTTTGCGCGCGAATTTCCGCCGTGCTGTTCGCGGGAATTATTTTGATTCCGTCGGCGCGCGCCCAGCCCGCCGGGGAGCGGCTGGTTGAAAATCGTTTTCTGCTGATTTTTGACACTTCGACGGACATGAAAAGGCGCGCGCCGATGGTGCAGAAGGCGCTCGACAACCTTTTTGTGACGGGCATGGGCGGCCAGTTGCAGCCGGGCGACAGCATCGGCGTGTGGACGTTCGACCAGGATTTGCGCACGGGTCAGTTTCCGCTGCAGCAATGGATGCCGGACCAGGCGGCGACGATTGACGCGGACATTGATTCGTTCATCGGCAAGCTGCGCTATTCGAAAGCCACGCGGTTCGGCGCGTTGCAGCCGTTGCTCGATGAACTGGCGAAGGATTCGGACCGCCTGACCGTGCTGATTTTTTGCGACGGCGAAACTTCCATGACCGGAACGCCATATGACGACGGCATCAATCAAATTTTCCAGCAGCGGCTCACCGGCCAAAAAAACGCGCGGCAGCCGTTCATCGTGGTGCTGCGGGCGCAGCTCGGCCAATACGTCGGCTGCACGGTGGATTTTCCGCCGGCGCCGGTGAATTTTCCCGACTTCCCGCCCTTGCCGCCGCCGCCCGCGCCGCCGGAACCCACCAATCCGCCGCCACAGCCGCCGAGACGCGTCGTGATTCCGTCAATCATCATGATCGGCACAAACACGGATGCAGAACCGCCGCCCGCGCCGAAATTGACGGTGACAAATCCGCCGCCCGTCGCGCCGACAAATCCGGTTGTGGAAACGAACACCGTCTCCGTCCCGGAAAAAATTTCTACGGCGCAAACAAATGCCCCGGCATTGCCGCCGGAAAATCCCGGCCTCGGCAGCGGCGGCGAACTGGCAATTGGCGGTGCATTTTTGATCGTGGCCGGCGGACTGGCGGTTTTCACGCTGCGCCGCTCGCGCAAAAGCCCCCACGCCAGCCTCATCACGCGCGCGCTGAAGAAAAAATAAATTCCGCGCGTGACTTTTTGCCGCGCGTATGGAAAATTCTGCGGCCATGAAAACAACAAATTTAATTTGTGCATTCAGTTTTGCCGCCGCCTTTGCGATGGTTTCCTGCAGCAAGGCCGACCAGACACAAACCAACAACCCGCCGGCGGTGACAAACGCCCCGTCTGCCGCAACGGGCTTTGACGATCCCTCCAAGCTCACTGCCACGGCGCCGGACACTTTCAAGGCGCAGTTCGACACGACCAAGGGCAAGTTCACCGTCGAGGTCACCCGCTCCCTTTCGCCCAACGGCGCGGATCGCTTTTACAATCTGGTCAAGTCCGGCTACTTCACGGATGTCGCGTTCTTCCGCGTGGTTCCCGGTTTCATGTGCCAGTTCGGCATCCATGGCGACCCGGCGGTTTCCGCAAAATGGCGCGACGCGAACATCACCGACGATCCGGTCAAGGGCAGCAACACGCGCGGCACAATTACTTTCGCCACCGCCGGGCCGGGCACCCGCACGACACAGTTGTTCATTAATTTTGGCAACAACACCTTTCTGGACGGGCAAGGATTCTCGCCTTTTGGGAAAGTGACCGACGGCATGGATGTCGTGGACAAAATCAACAGCGAATACGGCGAAGGCGCACCGAACGGCAACGGGCCGAATCAGGGACGCATTCAGATGGAAGGCAACGCCTACTTGAAAAAAGATTTTCCGAACCTCGATTACATCAAATCCGCGACCATCCTGGCCGCAGACAGCGCGAAATAATTTTACCAAAAACATTTATGAACGAAGTTGCCATCCTGACCACCACCGCCGGAGAAATGGTCCTTGAATTCTGGCCAGACGTCGCGCCGGGACATGTCGAAAATTTCAAGAAGCTCGCGCAAAAAGGTTTTTACGACGGCACCTGCTTCCACCGCGTCATCAAGGATTTTATGATCCAGGGCGGCGACCCGAACACGAAAGACGATTCCAAGCAGGACACTTGGGGCACTGGCGGTCCCGGCTACCAGATCAAGGCCGAATTTAACGACAAGCCCCATACGCGCGGAGTGCTCTCAATGGCCCGTTCCAACAATCCTAATTCCGCTGGCTCGCAATTTTTCATTTGTCACGGCGATCCCCGCTTTCTCGACCGCCAATATACTGCCTTCGGAAAACTGATCAAAGGCGACGACGTGTTGGAGAAAATCGCGACCGCGCCCACGCATCCCGGCGACCGGCCGGTCAAAAAGGTGAGCCTCACCAGCGTAAAAATCGTCTCGGCGGATTCCGTCAAATAATTTGATGGAAATTTCCGATCTCGCAAAAATCCTCGTCACGCTCGGCTGTCCATCCGAAAGATCAGTCGAGATGGCCGGGCAACTCGACAAACGGGCCAAACAACTGGCTGCTGAAAAAAATCGCACTTACGAAGACGCGCTGGCCCATTTGCTGACGTTGATGAAACAAGGATGGGCGGCGCAAAAATAGAGGCCAGAATTTTGAAATTGGATATTAGCGGCGCATTTTCTTCTAGCTTCTCACTCCCAACTTCTGTCTCCTGTTTTGCAAATGATCAAGCCTTGGGAAAAAATCAGTTCCAAACTCATCGGCGACTTTCGCATTTTCAAATTGCGTTCCGACGTGAGCATTTCACCGCGCACCGGCAAGGAGCACGACTTCTACGTTCTTGATTCCGTCAACTGGGTCAACGTCATCGCCGTCACGCCCGACCGGCAGCTCGTGATGGTCGAGCAATATCGCCACGGCTCGAACACCGTCGAGCTGGAGATTCCCGGCGGCATGATGGACGCGGGCGAGACAGACCCAGTGGCGACCGCCGCGCGCGAATTGCGCGAGGAGACCGGCTACGCCGGCGGGAACGCGCGCCTGCTCGGAAAAATTCATTCCAACCCCGCGATCTTGAGCAACACCACCTACACCGTGCTGATTGAAAACTGCCGCCTGCAACACGGCGTGGAATTCGACAGCGGCGAAGATTTGATCACGCGCCTCGTGCCCGTCGCGGAAATCCCGAAGCTCGTCGCCGACGAAAAAATCGGCCATTCCCTCGTCGTCGTCGCGCTGTATTATTTCGATTTGTGGCAGCGGGGAATTAAAAAATTGCAATGAAAACGCAAAAGACATTCAATCGCAGAATAGACATTGCGCCCGAAGGGGGAGATTTGGCAAAACTTGGATTTTATACTTCTCCAGTTCAAAAAATTATCAGGAAGTGGCATGGAAAAATAGATGCTGAAACTTTGGAAAATTATTTTCGGCGAGTGGCAATGCCGGTAATACATGATCAAACATCTTTGGAAATCGGATTTGTTTGACCGCATCACTGGCCGGTAATTTGGGAACTTGGCACTGCGATCACCAAAGTAATGCAGGACGCTAAAAGCCTCGACAAGTGGCTCTTAAAACTACCACTTTCAGTCGCAACAAATGGCAAATGGGATTCATGGGATGAAATTGCTGTGCAGGTCGGAAAACTTACAAATAGAAAAGAAGCTTCGTTGTCTGCGACATTGAAAACACGGGCCAAAAGACTAAAACTTTTAACTCCTGCTGCTTTGGCGTCTGAATTTATGACCGTAACGAAATTCGGTCTAAAAATGTAACGGTGTCAGGCTTGTTCAAATAAGAGGGTCGAAACAAAATAATTTCAACATGAGTGACGAAATTTTACGTTACACTGATTTGGCCGCGCTGATTCAAATGGCCAAAGCACGCGGATGGCCGACGCAGCGCATTGTGCGCGAAGTGTCTGCGGGAATGACTTATTCGGATGCCTTGAAATACGCGAAACGGGCCGCGCCGTTGCTCGACATCACCGTTTCGGAATTTATGCGGCTTCGGAGAAATGAATAGAAATCAGGCTTGCTCCAATTTCGTCAGCAAGCGCTCACTGTAACCATCTTTGCGAAGTTTGTCGTAATCCACACGACCCTCCTTCTCTTGCATATCGCGTTTGAGCGCGCGCAACAGATTGTTCGTGCCATGATCCAGCAATTCGGCCTCAGACTTGGCGTGTCGCTTCGTTGTCGCTTTCACATTTCTAGTGTGCCTCAAAAACGGAATAATTCAATTCCTAATTTTACCCCAAATTCACCGGACAATGTCCACGGACAGCGTGACGTCGTCGGGTCAAATTATATTTAGTTTTAGGAAAACTCCGGCTCGGCTAATCTTCATGTGTGCCAATTTTCTACGAATGTCAGCGTTGCACGGCCTGCTGCCGCTGGCCGGGCCAGGTGCGTTTGACGAACGAGGAGATCACGCGGCTAGCCACGTTCAAGGGCATGAGCGAGGCCGACTTCATCCAGCAATTCACGAGGCTGCGCTGGGATCGCGGCGGACTGGCATTGCAGGAAATGCCCGATGATGCCTGCGTTTTTCTTGAAGACGGCGTCTGCTCCGTGCAAGCCGTCAAGCCGCAGCAGTGCCGTGATTTTCCGAATCTCTGGAATTTTCCTGGCTTTCAACAAGTTTGCCGAGCCACCCCGCGCGAAGTCAGCGAGGCGGAATATCAACGGCGCATCGCCCTCATCAAGTCCACAGACAGCCGTCATTAAGCCGGAGAAAGCCCAAACCGAAGCTGAATTCTGGCCGCGACGGTCATGGGTCGGCGTCAGGGGGGCTGTTTTTACATATTTGACTTCTCTTAAACGGTTTATATGGATGGTTTGAGGACAATTTGAGGTGTCCGAACGCGGGCGCTGGACCTTCGGTGAGTTTAGCCAGAGGTTCCAGCAGATTAGCCAGACCTTCGGGGAGAATAGCTGAAACATCGGTGTATTTAGCTGGAACGTCGGGCAGAATGGCCAGATCATCGGGGAGTTTAGCCGAACCGGCGGTGAGAATAGCCAGAGGTTCCAGCAGTTTAGCCAGACGATCGGGGAGTTTAGCCAGGTGACCGGGGAAAATAGCTGGAGCATCGGGCGGCACGGCTGGCTGGTGCGGGCAGGCCGGGGTTTCGTTTGGCTAGCTCAAGTTCACCGGGTCAATGTCAGCCGCGAGCGATACATCGTCCGGCAACACCAGCGTCTGGATGATTTGCGCCAGTTCGCGGCTCAATGCGCTCATCGCCCGCGTCCGCAGCATGATCTGGTAGCGGTAAAAAGTTTCCGCGC
>CAYPTV010000065.1:0-10754 GCA_964413505.1 uncultured Bifidobacteriaceae bacterium
CCAGCTTGCGGCATCGGCCATTTCGTCGGCTTCATGCCGGAGTCCATGCAGTCGCAATCTGTCATCACCGGCATCGAGCTTGATCCGGTGACGGCGCAAATCGCCAAGGCGCTTTATCCAGATGCCGACATCCGCAACGAGGCTTTTGAAAAGGCAAATGTGGCGGATGAATTTTACGACGTGGCGATTTCCAACATCCCCTTTGGCGATTACAAGCCGTTTGACCCGAAGTTCAACAAGCAGGGTTTTCTCATTCACGATTATTTCTTTGCCAGAGGACTCGAAAAAGTCCGGCCAGGTGGAATCGTCATGTTCATCACATCGCGCGGGACGATGGACAAAATGGACAACACGCTCCGCAAGTATGTGAACGAGCGCGCCAATTTGATCGGCGCAATCCGTCTGCCGAACACGGCCTTCAAACGCAACGCCAATACCGAAGTCACCACGGACATCATCATTCTAAAAAAGCTGCGTCCGCGTGAAACCACCAAAGGAGTTAAATGGGAAAAGGTAATTCCCTACACCAGCACGAACGGCGAAGTCATTCCGATCAACGAGTATTTCGTCAACAACCAGCACATGATGCTCGGTGAGATGCAACTTAAAGGGCGGATGTATTCGCAAAGCCAGCCCACGCTCGTCAGTGATGGCAAGGACATCAAGGAGGCACTTGCCGCAGCGATTAAGCAATTGCCTCAAAAAATTTACGAGCCTCTCAATCGTTCGCTTGATGCAGCGGCAGGGGAACAGTCCATCCCCGCGCCCGGCCATGTTAAGCCCAACTCTTACACGCTTCATGATGATGAAATTGCGCTACGCGAAGGCGACAAGCTGATTCCGCTGCCGCATTTGCCGGTTCAAACAAAACTGCGGATTCGAGGAATGGTCAAGGTGCGGGATGCGGTGCGCCAATGTTTGCGGACACAATTGGAAGATGCGGAAGAATCTGAAATCAAACTTGCGCGCGACCAGCTAAACCAAACCTACGACCGCTTTGCGGCGCGTTTCGGTCCGATGTCGGATCGCGTGAATGCGCTCGCCTTTCGCGGCGACCCGGATTTGCCGCTTTTGTTCTCGCTGGAAAATTACGATTCGGAAACCAACAAGGCGGTCAAGACGGCCATTTTTCGTGAGCGCACGATTCAAAAACAAAAGCCCATCACATCAGTTCAATCACCCAAGGAAGCCGTCATTGTTTCACTGAATGAAAAAGGCCGCGTGGATTTGGAACACATGGCTTCGTTGTTGAACCGTCCGGCAGATGAATTTCTGCCGGAACTCAAGGGCGTGTTGTTTCTCAATCCGCAAACGCAGTTGTGGGAAACGGAAGACCATTATCTTTCCGGTGATGTCCGCGACAAACTTCGCATCGCCGAAGCCGCCAGCCTTACCGAGCCGCGCTTTCAGGAAAATGTCGCCGCGCTCAAATCCGTCCAGCCGGAGGATTTGTCCGCGACTCAAATTGACGCGCGACTTGGCGCGTGCTGGATTCCGGTTAAAGACTTTGAAAAGTTTGCCCGCGAGTTGCTGGCGGCGGATGACATCAAAGTTTTGTTCACCGCCCAACTTGGCACTTGGACGGTGCAGGCTGGGCCGCTGACCAAAGGCTCGGTTGCCAACACGACCGAATGGGGAACGAACCGTGCATCGGCTTTGGAATTAGTCGAAGACGCGCTGAATTTGCGAACGCCAACCATCTACGACACGGTTAAGGACGGCAAAAAGGACAAACAGGTGGTCAACGCCAACTCGACCGAGGGCGCGCGGGAAAAACAGCAGAAAATCAAAGACCGTTTTCGGGAATGGGTTTGGCAGGACGATGACCGGCGCGAACGCCTTGCCAAAAAATACAACGAGGAATTCAATGCCGTCCGGTTGCGCGTATTCAATGGGCAACATCTGACTTTGCCCGGAGCCAGCCACACCATCCAATTGCAGCATCATCAAAAGTCAGGCGTGTGGCGCATTTTGCAAACGCCCAACACGCTGCTTGGTCATGTTGTCGGCGCGGGCAAAACCTACACGATGGTCGCGTCAGGCATGGAATTGAAACGGCTCGGACTCGCCCGCAAACCAATGTTCACCGTTCCCAACCATATGCTCGGCCAGTTTTCATCCGAACTGCTCATGCTGTATCCGAGCGCGAACATTCTGGCGGCGACCAAGGAGGATTTTGAAAAGCACAAGCGCCGCGAATTGATGAGCCGCATCGCAACGGGAAATTGGGACGCCATCATCGTCACCCATTCCGGTTTTGAAAAAATCCCGATGTCCGAAAAATACCGGCGCGATTTTTTCCAGAGCCAGCTCGACGACTTGGATAACGCGCTGCGTGAGATCAAAGGGGAAAGCGACAACCGGCGCACCGTCAAGCAACTGGAATCCGCCAAGAAGAAATTGGAAACCAGACTGGAATTGCTTTCCGCCAGCGAAAAAAAGGACGACACGCTTACGTTTGAGGAACTTGGCGTTGACCGGCTCTTTGTGGACGAGGCGCACTATTTCAAAAATCTGTTTTACATCTCGAAAATGACGCGCATCGCCGGACTGCCGCAAACTTCATCCGAGCGCGCCTTCGATATGCTTTTGAAGACCCGCTACATTCAGGAGATCAACGGCGGCGGCGGCGTGGTGTTCGCCACCGGCACACCGATTGCCAATAGCGTCGCCGAAATGTTCACGATGCAGCGTTACCTGCAAACCGGGACGTTGCGAAAGCAGCAGTTGCAGCACTTCGATTCCTGGGCGGCGACGTTCGGCGAGCCGGTGACGGCGATGGAGCTTGCGCCGGACGGCGCGGGCTACCGGCTCAACACGCGCTTTGCGCGTTTCATCAACGTGCCAGAGCTGATGCAAATTTTCTGTCAGGTTGCCGACATCCAGACCGCCGACAAGTTGAAGTTGCCCGTGCCGGAGATGCAGACCGGCAAGCCGATGATTGTCCGCGCGCCGGCCACGCCGCAGTTGAAGGCACTCGTTGCAATGTTGGTTGTCCGCGCGGATGCGATCCGCAGCGGACGAGTCCATCCGAGCGAAGATAATATGCTCAAAATCACAAGCGAGGGTCGCAAGGCGGCTTTGGATCTGCGCGTGTTAGACCCGGAATACAAAGACCAGCCCCAAAGCAAAATCAATCTTGCCGCCGACAAGATTTTTCAAATCTGGCAGGACACGCACGAAAACCGATGCGCCCAAATGGTGTTCTGTGATTTGTCCACGCCGTCAAAACTGCGCCGCCAGTTTTGCGCTTACGACGACCTGAAAGCCAAGCTGGTGCAACGCGGCATCCCCGCCGAGGAAATCGCTTTCATGCAAGATTACGACAGCGATGTTGAAAAACTTACTTTGTTCAAGGAGGTGAAATCTGGAAAAAAGCGGGTTCTTATGGGCAGCACGCAAAAAATGGGCGCGGGAACGAATGTGCAGGAACGCCTCATCGCTTTGCATCATCTTGATGCGCCGTGGCGACCCGCCGACGTGGAACAGCGTGAAGGCCGGATTTTGCGGCAGGGTAATCGGAACAAAATGATTCAGATTTATCGCTACGTCACCGAGGGCAGTTTCGATGCGTATATGTGGCAGACGCTTGAGACCAAAGCGAAGTTCATTCATCAGGTAATGACAGGCGACACGCACATCCGGCACATCGAAGACATTGATTCGCGGGCGCTGACGTATGCCGAAGTGAAGGCCATCGCGTCGGGCAATCCGATGGTGATCGAAAAGGCGGCGGTAGATGCTGAAGTCATGCGCTTGAACCGGCTGCGTTCACAGCACGGCGAAACACAATATCGCATCCGTTCCGACCTGCGCCGGTTGGTTGAAAAAATTCCCGATTTCAAACAGCACATCGAAAATCTAAAACTGGACATGGCGCAACGCATTAGCACGCAGGGCGACGCCTTTCAAATCATGTTGGAAAAATCAGTTGTCAAAGACCGTGCCATTGCCGGTGAACTGCTCACCCGCATCGCTCGCCGCGTTCACGGCGCACAAAACCAGTTCGACATCGGTTCGTTTGCGGGCTTCGAGCTTTCCGTTCGCGCATCGCTTTGGGGCAGAGTTGAATTTGTGCTGAAAGGAAAAAATCATTATGCCTTGGACGCCACCGAAACTTCATTGGGGACGGTTCGCTCGCTCGAATACTTCGTGCAGAACATGGAAGACCGGCTGGCGCACAAACAAAGCGAACTGGCGGACGCGGAGAAGAAGTGCGGGGAACTGGAAACCAAAATCGGCCAGCCGTTCGAGCATGAAGCAAAATTGGAATCGCTCGCCGTGCGGCAAAAAGAATTAGAGGTGGCTTTGGACATCACCAAAAATCAGGCCGCAAATTCACTGGAGGCGGAAGCGACCGAACAGTCCGTCGAGGTCGAGCCGGAGGCCAAAACCGAATCTGTCAAAACCGCCGTGCGACAATCGCGTGTAAAAAATTCCAAAATGACCCCCAAAGTGCGCGTGGTGATGGCGCATTAAATCTTTGCCAGCCGCAGCATCGCGGCTGAAATCCGCTTAAGACTTCGTGGAATTGCCGCTGGCATTATATGCTTCGTTGCGCTTGGCAAGGACACTACGAAACTGGCTTAAACTCGCCGTTTCGTTCCTCCTGTGCCAATGCTCACTTCGCAAGTCTGCGGCTTCTAGGAATTCACGAAGCGGAGCATCAAGCCTTCGGCTTTGAGAAAAAACGCTGACCACATTGAAAATCACGAATGGAGATTTATCAGCAGAGCTTCCTGCTCCAGTCCCGCGTTGTAACAGTCAATCAGTTCAACCACGCTACGGACAGCGGGCAAGTCCGAGCGTCGGAGTTGAGCGAGCATCGCTTGATTGTTACCTTTCTTTAGCAAGTCTCCTTTGGAAAATTCGTGAAAGCGCTTTTCCAAGTCGGCTGGTAAATGGAGAACAACACGTTTTCCGAGCAGTGCGTGCAGTCGCTGAAATTCGGACAAACCAACGGGGTCGTAATCTGGCAAATGAAGCAAATTAAAGCTAGAGTTAGTCATGCGAGCCAGCCAATCAATAGCACGATTTGAAATCCGCCCATGTCCGTAAATTATCAAGCCGACGCCAAGGTTGAGTTGCTCGGCAATTGTGAACACCGCTGGATTTTCCACTAACGCACACGAGCCATGCAATTCATAGGGACAATCCTTCGTCAGCAGAAAAGAAAAAACGCCATGCGCTGTTGTGATTGTTGCCGCACCAACAGGTTTGCCATCTTTTAACAAGGCATCGTTTCGCCACGCGCGAATGGAAATGATTTCATTCTCGCTGTTCGCCATCGCTTTAGTATCACGGAAGCGGCTCACACTTGTAACGCGACTTCCAGCACCCATTGGCAAGTTTGCTTCTGGAAATCGCTGTCGGTAAAAACCCCGCAAAGCATCGGCATTGTTCACCACGAGTCTGCGGCCACCACCGCTTCGCTTCCATTCCAGCACTTTGCTGTCGAGCATTGGCGCGAGGAGTTTCAGGAATGCCTGACCGCATTGACTGGCGGGCAACGCCCCGTTCTCCACCAATTCGCGCAGCTTGGTTTGAACTTGGGCTTGGAGTTTCATCGCTTGCTGGCAGCGGATGCGCGTTTGACTGCCACGCGATGTTTGTGGCGAAGAACAATGCGCCCCTTTTGCGGTTGCAGAAAATAAAGCGCGTCCACTTCACTCACGGACTCTGGCGCGGCTGTGATAGCAATGAAGCCGAGCTTGCGCGCGGTAGTCAGAACGGCGTGACGGTTGGTTGGGTCAAGTGAATGGATTTCATCGAGGAAGAACGGCACTTCGCAGAGCAGCGACTTGCTAGAGGCTTCCCGCAAGAGGCTGCGAAGCATGAGCAGATTGAACAGAACCTTGATGGTGATAGTCGTTCCGTGTGATTCGACGCCTTGTTTGAAGTCGTGGTAGTGGTGCGGCTTTCCGTCATCGCCGGTGACGGTGAAGCGCAGGGTGAACAGATCAGCGTAGCGAAGTAGCGGATTGTTCTCGAACTTCTGCCGGAAGCCGTCGAGCACTGCTTCGAGTCGAGTGCTGTCGTCGAAAAGTCCGGGCTGCTCGACGTTGGCAAGCTTGCGGAGTGAGCCAACCAAGTCGGTCAGTTCAATCACATCCATACAGATTGCCATGAGGTTTGAAACCTGAACTCCCTTAAACGCCCGGTTCAAGTCGGTTACGGCTCCCTTCACCTTGTCCAAGTCGCGTAGGACTTCTCCGCAGGAGCCGCGCATTTCAGTCAATTGGTGTTCCCAATTCTTTCGCAGCGCCTCTTCGTGTTCTGGCAGTGCTTCCAGTTCTTCGCGTAGTCGGCGGATGGTGTCCGATTCATCCGCACCGACGAAATCGCTGCCAAGTGTGGTTTCGATGTCGTGAAAGGCATTGCGAACCTGCAAGTCGAGTTCGGTCAGTTTCTTTTGCTGCCGGAGGAATAAACTAACGGCGGCATCGAAGTCGTCGGGTATCGCCTCGTCGGGCGTGGTAGCCTTGCCGGGAAATTCAGGAAATACGCAATCGTTGAACCGCCCCACCACAGCGTTAAACTGATTCTCTGCTGCAACCTTGGCTTGCTCCGCTTTTTCTTTCACCCCGCGAGTAGTTTCAATTTGCTTTTCCAGCTTCCCGATTTGCACGCCAGCCGCCTTCAACGAGTCTTCAGCTTGCTTGAATTCAGCCTTCAAGCGCGGCTCGTTTCCCTTGGCAATTTGGAACTGCTCAAAACGCAAAAGACGCTTGGCCTTTCCCTCGACAATTTCCTTCCCGCTCGCGTCCTTTTTCCCTTCGACTTCTTCGCGCTTGGCGCGCAATTGCGCTTCCAGTGTTTCCCGTTGAACGATGGCGTTTAGGATGGTCTGCCAGTGCGTGAGCGTTGCTTCATCCTCCATCAACCGCTCTCGCAACGCGTCGGGATTAGCAAGCTGGGCAAGGCTGTGTTGGCTTGCGGGCAAGGGCAACTCAACCAAATCGTCGCGATACACGTTCTTCTCAATGCGCCGAGCCAAGACTTTGAGCAGGCGAACGAACTCGTCATGCTTGTGCAAACGGACTCCGTCCTCACCGACTGGCTGATGGAGCAGGTCAAAATTAAAAAGCTGCGCCAGCGGCGCAAGCTCATCGTCACTGAGTTTGCGACGCAATACGGTGACGAGCGCGCGGTCGAAATGTGCGATGGTTTGCTGCTTCTGTTTCACCAAGTCGCCATAGACTTGAATTTTGTTTTCAGCTTCCCGGCGCGTCTTGTTTTCGGAATCGGCCAATTCGCGCTCAAGACGGACGATCTCTGTTCTGACGTTTTTCAAGGCTTCGAGCTCGATGTCTTCCACGAAATCCTTGAACTCTTTGGCTTGCGCGGCGAGCTGGTTGAGTTCCGTCTGCAAGCCGCCTTTGGTTCCAGAGAACGAAATTTCTTCAGCACGCCGATCATTCACTTCGGCCTGAAGCGTCTGAATTCGCTCCGTTCCGTCTTGAACATCTTTCTTGAACTTTTCAATCTTCGACGCGTGCGCGGCATCAAAATTTTCCCACTTCGCCCGCAAGTCGCTCCAGCGATAGATAAGTTCACCGCGAATCGTGTCGCGCCGGGCGCAGGTGTCCACAAGAGTTTCGATTTGGTCTTGGTGCTTTTTGAAACGCACTAGCTTCTGCTTTTGATCGAGAATGTTTCTATACTCTTCGCCAAACAGTTCTCGAACATCGAGTGCGTGTTTCTCCGTCGGCAGCCCAGCCAACATCAGCAATCGGTCGCGCATTTGATCCTGCGTAATGGTGCTGAGGCAGAGCAGATTTTTCAAAATCTCGCGGAAATGCGGATACTTGTCATTGTCGCGCAGCGCAACGATTCCAGTGCCTTGACCTTCACCTTTCGTAGCTTGTAGCAGCAGTTCGCGATGATCCTGTGCGCTCTTGAGGGTAGTGTAGTTCTTGCCGCTTAACTTGGCACTGACGGCTTTTGGTTCGCGCACCTGGTCTTGTTCAGCGACGAAGTCGGAGGATGCAAATTCTCCTTCATAGTAAAACCGTTCCGGCTCACCACCCGCTGCCTTGCTCTGGCCGCGCCAGCCGAGAACAAATTTACCGCGCGCTCCGAGGCACTCAAATAACACATAGCTGTATTGATTCGGAAAATAGTAATCCCGCGTCGCCTCTGGTGAGTGACCAAAATCCATCTGCCGCCGGTCATCAAGATAAAGGAACTGAAGCGTGTTGATCAGTGAAGTCTTGCCCGTGTTGTTTGGCCCGACGATTTGCAGCGTGCCGCCAAGTTCGACCTCGGCGTAGTCGTAACGCCCGGCATTGATGAGGATAAGTTTTTGTGGTCCGTTGGGCATGGCAATGATCAGACTTCAGCTTGGGGTAATGGCGTCTCGCCGCCCTTCGTGGCGGAAAGTTCAAGGCACTTGTCGAACACGCGATGAAATGGACGAAGAAACCGGAACTCGTCTTCGCCATGAAACTTTACCCACCCGAGCCGCTCCATGTTCTTGAGAACCTGTCGCAGCCCAGCGGCATCCTCGATTTCCACTTGCCGAAGCAATGCCGCATAGCGGTCGAGTGACAGGTGTGGGAGCCGGGAAATAAAAAAGTGCTGGTTGAGCAGGAAGTCTTCGATGGGCTTTCCCGTGTTGTCAGCGTGATCAATCAAGATGAACGAGAAGACAGCGATGCGCGGGAGCGTATCGGGAACGCTCTCGGCAGACTCCGGCGCAAAATAAAAGAACTCGCGCGGATGGCGCACCAATTTTAGACCCAACGGCTCAAAATACTCGGCATACGCTTCGGGATTTGCTGCTACTGCGGAAAAAGCTGGTTCGTCTTCCGGTGACAGGTGACTGCCGCGCCGGAGTCGGTCAAAGATTTCTTGGACGTGTGGCAATGCGTTCATGGGGAGGTGAGTTCGACGGGGTTGGCGTGCAATTCGCCATCATGTGTTTCGTAAGCGCGGGATTCAGCGGCGGTGAAACGAGCGGAATACCTTCCATCAAACACCAACCGGGTAAATCCCGCCAGTGTGTCAGCAGTGTCCTTTTGTGGATAGCGGTTGATGATCCAGCCCAGTAAATCTGCCAGTGGCAAATTGCCATCCGCCTCGTCAGGCAGTGATTCGAGCCAGATATGACGGAGGTATGCCGCAGGCGTGTTTTCTTCGGTATGCAAGACCAGAACTGGTGCTGATTCGGGCGGGTGTTCAACAACATTTCGCAATGCCCGTTCAATCGCCCCATCTCCCGGCACATCCTGCAAGCGAAGTGAACATGATGCGATGACATGATTCTCAATCCAGCCATCGAGTCCATCACGCTGCAATCGTTCGAGTGCCAGCGCCGCACCTTCGGCGATGAAAGACGAGCGACGCAGGCTTTCATAAAGCGGCTGCAACTCACGGCGGCATTGCTGGAACACACGAAGCGCATGACGTGACACCAACCGCAGATGTCGCGTGTTCCGCTCCAGTGCGGGCAAGTCGTTAAATAATCCGTGTTCACGGGCGCGATTCAGCAATCGTTCAACTTCATCAAACGTGCCGCGTAACGGGCCATCCTCACGGACAATTTCCACCATTGGATCAACGTAACGATCCATCCAGTGAACAATGCGCCGGAACTTATCCCTCACGGAAATTGTTTGGCGCTCGGTTTTGTATCGGGCGACTTCTGTGAGAATAGAACGGTGCGTCTCGTCCAAGTCAGCTTGGATGCGGCGAAGCGTCTGCTGAATTTCCTCCAAGGCCAGCCGCACGACAGAGATGTCATCACCATCAATTGCGCGTGACAGTTGCTTGCCGAGAGCTTCGAGTGACTGGATGTAGCCGCGAATGATTTCGGGCGTGGCGGCCTGTGCTTCATCGAATAAATATGCCACTAGGCGATTCACCGGCTCTGCTAAAAAGTAAAAGTCGCTGCCAGCTTCGGCGGGCACGAGTATTTGCAACTCTCGCAAGCTGCGCCAAGTCGTTTCAGGCAATTCGTCGCCTGAATTCCCAGTCGTGCGAATGAGCCGCCTTGCATCAGCTTCGGAAATCTCGCCGCTTGCTTCCGCCAACCCACGCAACAACGGCGCGTGGTTCGCGCAGAAGTTGAAGAAGCGTTGTGGGTTGATCTTCATGTCGGTGAGATTGTGTCTATTTCTCCGTCGTTTGAAAAGCCCGCGATAAAATTCGCAGATTTGTCTGAACTTGGTTTAGGCGGTTCGCTCAAATGTTTTTCCGGCTTGACGAAGATGTTTCAGAAATTCTTGGACGGCTATTTTCTGATGGCGCTTGCTTCGGGTCACAACGGCAATAGAGCGTTTCGGGCGCGGGTTTTCCAGTTGCCGGTGGATGATTGTTGGCGTCGCCCTGATTGCCATTTGTGGAATCAAGGAAATGCCGATGCCTGCTTCCACCAGAGATTGAACGGTCGCAAGCTGGCCGCATTCAAACACAATGCGGGGATGAAAATCGTGCTGGTTGCAAAAGCCAATCACCTGATTTCCGAGACAGTGTTCTTCCCGCAAAAGAATGAATTTTTCAGAGCGCAAATCGTCCGTGAAAATTTGCCGCTTTTTGGAAAGGGGATGTTGGGGAGGAATCGCCAGCAACATTTCTTCGGAAAACAATGTTTCGGTTTCAAAACCATCTTCCCGAACCGGCAGACTGATGATGCCAAAATCCAGTTTGCCCGACTCAATCAGTTGCAATGATTGATCCGTGGTGTTTTCGTGAACGGACACCTGTGTTTTTGGACAGCGCGCAATGTATGAATCCAAAACGTGAGTCAAAAA
>CAYPTV010000066.1:0-10667 GCA_964413505.1 uncultured Bifidobacteriaceae bacterium
GCAGATGGATGTGCAGCGCGTTCAGCGGATTGCCGATTTCGTGCGCGACGCTCGCGGCCAGGAGCGTGAGCGCCTGGACGCGTTCGCTTTCAATGGCCTCGAACGTTTCCTGCCGCGCCGCGGTCGCATCGTGCAAAATCAGCGCGACGCCCGAATTGTTTTCCAGCGGCGTCGCATACATCCGCAAAAATCGCGGTCGCGGATAATGGATTTCAAATTCGTGGCGCACGACGCGCTTGCCGCCGGCGGAATCTGCGCGCGAAATTTTTTCCCAGTCCATCTCCGGCAAAATTTTCGAGATGTGCCGTTCCTCGTCGCCGGATTGCAGGCCAATGAGCCGTGTGACGGCCTGGTTGAAATAAATCACGCGCCCGTTTTCATCTACGACCAGCACGCCGTCCTCGATTGTGTTGAAGAGCGTTTCCAGAAAACTGCGTTCACGGGCGAGTCTCTGGACGACGGACTGCAAGCCTTCGGTGTCCAGCCGTCCTATGCGGCCAAGCACCTTGTCAAGAAAACTAGATTTGATTGCAGCCATTGGATGAAATCAGAATTTCAGCGTGACAACTTGGGTCATGCTCCGTTAGTTTGCGCTATTGAGTAATTCTTCGATGGTCATTGGTTTTTCCGCGATTTTTGCCGCTTGTGCTGGCGTCTGTTTATGCGCGGAGTGTATCCGACAAAAATTGAAGTGCCAAACAAACAAGGCAACCGCGTATTTCAGGTTTTCCAGCTTCTTTGAATAGCCGAGCGTGCAACGGGTGAACCGGCGATTAAACAGCCGCACAGACAGATTTGTGCGCTCGCAATGGCAGGTTGTGGCCTGCGTCATGTCAGGACTGCCAATGCGCGATTTGCGGTTCAAACTGATGACACGTCGCGGCAGATAATAGGCTGGCTTTGCATAGTATTTTATTTCGGTCGCATAATCCACTTCGCCACCAAAAACCGTTGCGACTGCGCCAACTTCATTGCAATAAGAAGCCCAGCCATCGGTCGTAAGCTGGAATCGGTTCGCCATGCGATTTTTCAAATCAATCAGGAATTGCTCCGCGTTCTCGCGTGTGCGTTTTCCTACCAGCGAATTTACAATCAGCTTGGAATCGCGGTCAACCGAAAGGAATGTGAATTGATCTCCGCGCTCTAAATCGTCTTTGGGCGTGTTTTGCTGTTTTGAAAATACCGTCGTGTGAATTTCATCCGCCTGAATAATTTCAGCGGACACGTTGCGGATTTTGGCGTCCAAAAACGCAGCGGCTTTTTGTCCTGCGGTTTAGAGGATGTTCAAAATGGTTTCCTGATGCAAGCCGGTGAGCCGTTGAATGGCACGAATCCCGTTTGACTCACACAATAACGCGACGACTTGCGTGGCTTGTTTGAAGTCCACGCGAAGCCCGTCCAAGGGTTGCGATTCACTGAATGATTTCCCGCAACGGTCGCAGGCGTAGCGTTGCACAATTCGATTACGATTTTTATACGAGCCGGATTTCCGGCAGTTTCCAGAGCAGCAATGACAGTTCACTTGACCTTTCACGGCCAAGACTTAAATTTTGCGTGTATCTCCACGATACGCAACTTTAGGTCTATGGCCTTTGGTTGCGCCCCGCCGGTGCTAGACACACTGGCGGGGCATTTGTTTTTTAGTTTTAGTTACGGACTCAACTTTTTGTTATTTCTTTGTTTTCCGGCAAAACCATCAATAAAATCAATAAGAATTGAATGGGCCGACTTTTTGTTATTTGAATGGAAGAAACGCATTCCCGTAGGGGTCGCGCACCGATGGAAAACGGGTGTCTATTTCATGCAATGCCTTTTGCCATTCGCCTGGGTGATATTTTTCTAGGATTGCTTGAATATGCCCCAAATGTTTTAGCAGATGGACATACCCGACATTCGGGGTTAAGAATTGAAATTTCTTGTGGCGGCGATTGCCTTTTTCGTTTTTTGGATTCTTCCGGTTGAGTTCTGCTAAAACTCCATCCGGTAACTTTTCATAAACCATCCGGTTTGTGATGTTGGCAACCGCCCACGGATAATTTTTTTTCTCAATAAGGTGACGCTCCCAGTTCCACTCCTTCAATCGGTAAATGTTGTAATAATAATCTTCCCCAAAAGTCTTAATCCACGGCTGCAATTCTTCGGCAATGTATAAAGATAAAAGTTTTTGATATTCGTCTCGCTGTTTTTTATAGCCGGTCGCCTCATCAATCGCGGCGATGATGCCAACTTTTGCAAATGATTTTAGGAGAATTGCGGCCTGCTTTGCCAACTGAATTTGATTTTCGTAAAGCACTCCGGCCAGCATTGCCTTCAAATACATGTCGCAGAAATCAATCAAATCGGTTGCTTCAAATCCGTGGGCATCGTTAGTGATGTTAAAGAAAAAAAGTGATGATTCGCTTAATCCTTTGTCGCGGAATTTTTGGGGCACGAAAGGCTGTAAATTTTTGGCACTCAAATAACGGTTGAGATCGCCCTTGACGGTGCCAGTGAGAAGTCCGACAATTTCGCGCTGAATCAAAACACGCTTGCGATTGTTCAGAACCGCACAAGGAATTTTGTTTCCAGCGATTGTCAGATGACCAGAACTTACAGCGTATAATTTTGATTTTTCTTTAGCGGGAGATTTTTGAATTTCGGCCTTTTGTTCCTCTGACTCCAAAATTATTGTTGCAGGCAAAAAATCAGAGGGCGACAATTCGACCCCTTTTTGTTGCGCTAACGTTAGCAAACGTGAATGCCACTTGGCCGGAATCGTGCCGACCTTTGCCCAATACGAAACATTTGATTGACGGGTGCCAAGGGCTTCGGCAAGTTTCTGCTGCGTTCCAAACTTTGAGATAATTGACTCTGTTATATTCATGGGTAAAGAATACCAAATTATTTGGTATTGTCAACCAAATTTATTGGTTATTACTGTGAATAAGGTGTGAACATTTTGTTCGAGATTTAATTGCCATGCGGCGCTCTGGCTGGTCTAATTATTGGGAAGTGAATAGATGTGAATAACTTTTGCTTGACAATTGCATCAAAATATAGTTGACAAAGCACTTTCAAAGTGCCAATGTGCTGTCGATTCTTTTGGTGCGGAAAGAATTATGAACTTGTTTTTGTGCTTTGGTGTCAGTTCCTCCAGTGGAAGTGTCGGCCTTTTTCCAAACGGTCTCGGCGGATTTGTGGCATTGCATTTGCTGCGTAATACAGCAGTTGGTCAATCGAAATAATAGTAACAGTATATGGCAATACTTCTAACAGAACTAATCGAAAATCCAGAAAGAGTGGATGACTTGGTGCAGGCGCAAGCGCATTGTGCCTATTGTGGCGTTTTGCTTCAGGAGACAATTACTGGAAATCGGAAAGCGCCTCTCGGCAATGCGTGCAGTGACTGCTATTATGAGGAAATCGGAAAGGGAATAGAGGAGCATCCTGTCGTTTCTGGAAAAGTGCGTCGTGGTTAAATAGGCAGATTCAACCTATTTAGTTGCGGTCTTTTGTTTTATTGGGTAAGGTTCGCTGGAAAAAGTTAGTTCCCCAGCAAACTTATGGTAACATATTTTCTCTCCAAAGAAGATGTTCGGGCGTATTTGAGCGATTTTCTTTCTCGCTTAGAAAGGATTGACCCAATTCCAACCACATGGTGCCCTGTTACATCGTCAGGCAAGTATCTTCTTAAGGAGTTGATTCCTTTGGTTGCGAAACATCATCCTGAACTCGCCAAAAAAATAACAGTCGTGCCAGTTGGGATTGATTCAAAAACCAACGCCGTAAAGTTTGAAATAGATTCCCCTGAACAAATTGCGAATAAGTCGGTGCTCCTGTTTGATTCGGCAATGCATACAGGGAGAACAATGGCTCGATGTGTAAATGAGGCCATAAAACTTGGGGCATCGAACATTACAACCTATTCATTGGTAATGAAAATCGGAAGCTATTTTATTCCGACATTCTGGGGTGTAATCATTGATGACGTTGATCGAATATATTTTCTATTGTCCAAAATTCCCAATGGCAGATTAGATTCTGGCCCGGAGTTGAACAAGGATGGCACAAAAAGAAAAATTCCAAGTGTTTTCATTCGTCGTTTATGTGAAGAGCACATTAAAGTTCCGCAGGTAAAAAGTGGCGTAAATTCCCTTGATCGCGTGACTTGGGGGGATCGCCATTTTGATATGCAGGCCGGCGACCACAAGGAATGCACATACGTTTTACAAACCGTAAGTGAAATAGTTGGTTATATGTCTCTTCATTTTTCAGATCAAACTTGTTTATTTGTCACTGAAATCGCAGTTGATGTATCACAGGCAAAGAAGGGATATGGAGCAATTTTAATGCGGTTTGCCGACACTTTGGCCAGACAGTCTAATTGTTCGTGGGTGAGACTTAACGCGATTGAAAATAAAATTCCTTATTATCGAGGATTTGGTTATGAAATAACTCCTGGCCGGGAAAAAATCAGTTTGGATGATGAAGTTTATTGGCCAATGCAACACAAAATAGCCTG
The DNA here is from genome assembly GCA_964413505.1 of uncultured Bifidobacteriaceae bacterium. Lineage (GTDB taxonomy): Bacteria > Verrucomicrobiota > Verrucomicrobiia > Limisphaerales > UBA11358 > UBA11358. The sequence goes on from CAYPTV010000066.1 coordinate 4,502, forward strand.
TCTTCCGTTCAAATTGGATTAAGATAGATTCGAGCTAACTACTCATTGCCTCCGAATATCGCTTGTGCCAAAAAAGCAAGCAAGCTGGTATATTCTCTAAAAATCCTTGCGCCACAATGACCCAAAAAGTAGGCTGAAATGAGCTTATGATAGGCAAAAGCGCAAAGCAGCGGAGCATGACCACAACTTGGCACAAATGAGAGTTTAGTCAATCATCAAAAAATGTAATTATTGGCACACTCTTATCTAATTTTCCCCGGCCGTCAGCGACAGAAACATTTCTTCGAGCTGGCCGGAGTTGCCGCTTTGCCGGCGGAGTTCGTCGCGGTTGCCGACGGCGACCAGTTTTCCGCCGTGGATGATGCCGATACGGTCGGCCATTTCCTCGGCGATGCTCAATTGATGGGTGGAGACAAGCACGGTCATGCCGGCAAGCGACCGTTCCTTCAAAACGTCCTTCACGACGCGCGCGTGCTGCGGGTCGAGGCCGACCATCGGCTCGTCAATCACAAAAACTTCCGGCTCGTGCAGCAGCGCGGAAACGATGGCGACGCGCTGGCGCGTGCCGTGCGAAAGCCCTTCGAGCGGGCGCTCCACAAATTCGGCAAGGTGAAAGCGCGAAATCAACCCGTTCGCGTTCGCTTCAATTTTTGCGTCGGGCATCTGGAACAACTGCCCGGTGAAGCGGAAAAATTCCCACGCGGTCAGCTTGTCGTAGAGAAATGGAAAATCAGGGACGTAGGCGATGCGCCGCCGCGCATCGAGCGGCTGCGTTTGCATGTCGAAGCCGCAGACGCGGGTGCAGCCGGTGGTCGGCTTCATCAGGCCGGCGAGAATTTTCAGCGTCGTGGTTTTGCCGGCGGCGTTCGGGCCGAGCATGGCAAAAAATTCCCCGCGCGGAATCGTGAGCGAAATGTTGTTGACCGCGACGAGGTCGCCGAACTTTTTCACCAGGTTAGAAATTTCAATCATGGCTTTGCCCATCCTTCGATCACGGCGGTGATGTTGCCTGGAAGCTCCACGCGCATGATTTCGCCGAGCGTGCTGACGTAAATGACGATTTTATTTTGGAGCAACTGTGTTTCGAGACGGTAAACGGAAACCGGCTCGCGGCCAAGCATCAACCGTTCGCGGGTCGCCTGCCAGCGAAGATTTTGCGCGAGCGGGGCCGACTGCTGAAATCCGGGCATTTCGATCCCGTCCAGAAATCCTCCGCCGGAATTTCCCGCGATGGTTTCGAGAAGCTTGCCGGGATTTTGCAGGTCGGCAAAGGAAAAAACGCGCAGTTCGGTCGCGCCGTCGGCGGTGATTTCCAGGGCGACCGTCTGGTTGGTGGCGAGGGAATGGATTCCCACGGTGACGCCGCGCGAGGAAATTTTCAAGTTCAACTCGCGCCAGTTGCGGAGGGATGAAAATTGAAGGCGTCCGTCGAATTTAATCCGGTTGGTGATGTCGCCCAGGCTGGCGCCGCCGTTCAAGCGGATTTGATAGCCGGCGCGGGTTGCGAGGCCTTCGGGCGGGATGCTGTTTTCGTCGAGCTGGGACATTTCCTGCTCGACGCTCGTGGAAAACTCGCAGAAGCCCGACTGCCGTCCGTCCTGGTAAATGGTCAGCGATGAAATGTCCGGCGCGGTCAGGATTTTCCGCCATACCAAATCCAGCGGCACGCTGATTTCCCCGCCGTGCGCGCCATATTCCGAGCGCCAGAGCAGAAAATTCATCGTCAGCCAGAACGCGGTGATGAAAAAAAATGTGACGCGCGAAATCACGGCGGCGGGATGTTCAGCGGCTGGCCGACGTGCAGCTTGTTCGGGTTCACGCCGGGATTGGCGGCCTGCAACGCGCTCAACTTGACGCCGAATCTCCGCGCGATGGCGGCTTCCGTTTCGCCTGCGGCGACGTTGTGCGTGCGCGGCGCGACGGGATGATTTGCAACTGGATTTGGCGCCGGCGCGGGGATGTTTTGGGCCGTTTGAACCGGGCTTTGGATTTGTTGAACGGCGGAATTGTTTTGCGCGGCGATTGAATCGGATTGCGCCGCCAATTGCGCCGCGTAATAGGCGTTCCACTTTTTCAACGCGTCCACCTGGTCCTGCAACTGGCGGTTTTGATCCGTGAGTTTTTCCAGCTCCTGCTGGATGACGGGGGCGCTGGGCATGGCCATCACGTCGGAGGCGAGCTGCTGTTTGCAGGTGGCGATGCGCGCGGTGACGACCTCGGCGTTTTCGGCGTTCGGTTCGAGCTTCAAATATTGCTGGTAATGATAAATGGCGGCGGCGGGGTCGGAAATTTTTTCGTCGAAAAGGCAGGCGAGTTCAAAATGCGCCGCCGCCGAGTGCGGGTTGGCTTCCAGCGACTGTTCAAATGCCTCGACCGCGCCCTGGTAATCCATGGCGTTGACGCGGTTTTCGCCGAGGATGTAATGCGGCTCCTTTTTGTCGTCCAGCGAGCTTTCCCCTGGCTCGCAGCCGCACAGAACGCCGCCGAGGCACAGGACAATTGCGCCGGGCAAAAAATGTTTCCTGAAATCCATCGCGCGAAATTAAACGAACGGGGCGGGCCGCGCAATCGCGAGCGCGATGAAAATGAATTTGAACTGCGGGGCCGCGCAGCCCGCCGGCGTCCCGATTGAGCGTGCGCGCGGGAGGACTTGAACCTCCAATCCTTGCGGAACCAGATCCTAAGTCTGGCGTGTCTGCCAATTCCACCACGCGCGCATCCATGTTGTTCGTCTCGTCGGCAACATGGAACACAATGATCGGCGGGACTGCAAGCGGATCAATTGCAGCCGATTTCCAAAAAGTAGCCGCGTGCGCATCAGGCTCGGCGTCACGGCGGCCGATAATAAAACGGCAAATAATTACCCTTGTAATTATCCTTGTTGACATTTTCGCGCCAATCCGGCTTAATTTCAGCAATATGAGCATTCAATCATTGACAGCCACACAACTGCGTCAGGCGGCCGATCTCAAAGAAAAGATCGAGAGCCTGCAAAAAAAACTCGCGGCACTTCTGCCCGGCAATGAAATTTCCGCATCCAAAGCCGCCGTCCCGGCAAAGAAAAAGCGCGGAATGAGCGCGGCGGGCAGGGCCAGAGTCAGCGCGGCGGCAAAAAAGCGCTGGGCAAAAATCAAGGCGGCCAAGTTGTCCGTCAAGCCGGCGGCCAAGCCCGCCCCCAAAATGCGCAGGAAGATGAGCGCGGCGGCCAAGGCCAAGCTTTCAAAGCTGGCGAAGGAACGCTGGGCCAAGGCGAAGGCAACGGGCAAGAAAAAGTTGTAATCAAATTTTTCAATCAAGAATGCGGTTCCGCTTCCGGCGGGATCGTATTTTTTGTTTGCAGGACGAAATGCGCGGGCCGACGGCGGAAATCGCCTCAAAATCAACGACAATTTTTGTTGTAAAAATGACAACGGATGGGTAGCTGCCTGAGGCCGTTTATGTGACAAAGGAGCAGAGTCCGGTGATGGAACGTCTCTTCAGTGGACATCCCCTGTCCCACCTCCTTGGCGTCTGTCACCGGACGCTATATTTCCGGGTCAACCCGGTGCGCTGATTGTGATGAACGCTCCACTTTAATTGCAGAAATTTCAAACACGGCAAATTTTAGTTCGCGTTCCACGGGTGAGATGTCATTTTTTCCATCCCTTCCTCTGCATAAAAATGCCGCTCCCTGGCGTTCGTCATTGATTTTATGGAAAATCTCTGATGCCATCGGATGACTGTGGCCAAGAAAAAACTCCTTCAACGCGGGCGCATCCCTGCGCGCAAAGGCGCGGATGCAATTGTTTCCACAGATGTCCGCCGGGAAAACTTCATTGTGTGCGTTTGCCTCGTCCTGATGATTGCCGCCGTGTTCGGCCAGACCGCGAGGTTCGCATTCATCAATTACGACGACAGTGAAAACGTCTATGAAAATTCGATTGTCGAAAAAGGTCTGACGCCGCACTCCATCGGCTGGGCGTTCACTCACGTGCAGGTCGCCAACTGGATTCCGCTGACGACGCTTTCGCATATGCTGGACTGCCAGCTTTTCGGGATCAACGCAGGAGGGCATCATCTGGTCAACGTCCTGTTTCACGCGGCGACGGCGGTGCTGCTGTTCCTGGTGTTGAGGCGGATGACCGGCGGCATGTGGAGAAGTTTTTTTGTGGCGGCGGTGTTCGCCATCCACCCGCTGCGGGCGGAATCGGTCGCGTGGGTGTCCGAGCGCAAGGATGTGTTGAGCGGATTGTTTTTCATGCTGACGCTGCTGGCCTACGCGCGTTACGCGCAAGGCATGTTGAGGGGCGAGGGGCGGGAATCGAAAACAGGAACCGGCGGTCCAATCTTCAACTATTTTCTCGCACTGGCCTTTTTTGTTTGCGGGCTGCTGTCCAAGCCGATGGTCGCCACGCTGCCGCTTGTGTTGCTGCTGCTGGACTGCTGGCCGCTCAATCGAATGCGGAATGCGGAATACGGAATACGGAATTTCACAAGGCTGCTGGCCGAGAAGATTCCATTCTTCCTGCTCTCGGCGGCTTGCTGCGCGGCGGTGGCCTTTGTGCCGGGACTTGCCGTGGCACCGCCGCCCGGATTGATAACGACGAGCGGCGCGCATCTGCCGCTGATGGAACGAACCGCCAACGCGCTGGTGTCCTGCGCCATTTATCTGCGGCAGATGGTTTTCCCGTCGGGACTGGCCATTCCTTATCCCGCATCGCCCGGCGGCGTGCCGGCATGGGAGATTTGCATCGCGTTCGTATTGCTGGCTGCGATTTCGGCGGGTGTGTTTGCGTGGCGGAAAAAGATGCCGTTCCTCTCCGTGGGCTGGCTTTGGTTTTTGGGGATGCTGGTTCCGGTGATTGGCATCGTCGAAATCTCCGACGACGTTTCCCATGCCGACCGCTACACTTATCTGCCGGGGATTGGCATTGCCATCGCGGCGACCTGGGCGGTGGCGGAATGGAGCGCCCGATGGAAGCATCGGCGGCTCGTTTTGGGCGCGCTGATGATTGCCGTGATTGGCGGATTGATCGCCGGTGCCCGCGCGCAAACCGCGTATTGGCGCGACAGCGAAACGCTTTGGAAACGCGCCCTTGATTGCAATCCCAGAAACACCATCGCCCGCAACAATCTTGGCCGGGCTTTCGCCGCAGACGGACAAATCGAGGAAGCCGTCGCGCAATACCGCAGGACCCTGGAAATCAACCCTGGTTTTGCCGAGGCCCACCACAACCTCGGCATCGCGCTTTTTCAGGACGGCGACATCGCCGGGGCCGTCGCGCAATACCGCAAAGCGGTCGAGATTGAACCGCATTATCTGGCCGCCCTCATCAATCTTGGCAATGCCCTCGGCGCTGAAGGACAATCCGGCGAAGCCGTCGCCCAATACCAGAAGGTCATCCAGATCAAGCCCGACGATGCCGAGGCCCGCTACAACCTCGGCGTTGAATTTTTCCAAATGGGACAATGGGACGATGCCATCGCCCAATACCGCCAGGTCCTTGAAATCAGTCCCGATGCCGTCCAGGTCCGCAACAACCTTGCCATCGCGTTATACAAAAAGGGCCGGTTGGACGAAGCCATCGCGCAATACAACAAAGTGCTGGAAACCAGTCCGCGTTACGCCGAGGCGCATAATAACCTTGGCGTCGCCTGCATGAAATCCGGCCGGTCGTCCGAGGCAATTGCCCAATATCGAAAGGCGCTGGAAATCAAACCTGACTACGTTGACGCCATGAACAACCTGGCGTGGATGCTGGCGACGTGTCCCGATGCGTCGCTTCGGGATGGCATCAGTGCCGTGGGATTGGCGCAAAAAGCCGTGCAGCTTGACGGCGGGGAAAATCCCCCGACATTGCGAACTCTCGCCGCCGCGTATGCCGAGGCTGGAAAATTTGCGCAGGCCGTCGCGATCTCGAAACAAGCGATGCAGCTCGCCACTGCCCAGGGCAACGCGCCGCTCGCCGGGACGCTGGAACAGGAACTCGAACTCTACCAGATTGACACGCCCATGCGCGATGTGAAGCAATGATCGGTCATTGCAAAGTTGAATCGTTGCGGCCAACCGGCAGACTCCCTTGAAGCTGTTTAGACGTGTCTAAAAAATCGGAACCTGACTTGTCTTCCTCTTCGTCTTCCTCATCCTCGCTGTCCTGTTTTATTTTGAGGACGAGCATGAGGATGA
>CAYPTV010000067.1:0-10663 GCA_964413505.1 uncultured Bifidobacteriaceae bacterium
GCCACCGTTGCCGTGCTGATGTGTGCGGGTATTTTGCTGGGCGCGCACAGCGGCGTGCAAACCGCGCGGCACGATGCAGAGGCGCGTTATGTCGCATCTGTCGCGCCTGATTCGCTGCGCTGAACATGAACCGTCCGCTCGTCATTCTTCTGGGCGCGCTGGTCCTGGGCGCGGCGATTTTCGCCGGCTCATTTTATTTCAGCCAGCGCGCCTGCGCGAACATGATGGGCGACAAGGATGATTTAAGCTGGCTCCAAAACGAGTTTCATCTGGGCAGCGCGGAGATGGCGCGTGTCCGGCAATTGCATGAGGGTTATCTGCCCCAATGCATGAAAATGTGCGCGAAAATCGCCGCCAAAAAGGACGAGATTGCCGCCGCTCTTGCAAACGGAACGAACGTCACAGCCGAGGTGCAAATGAAACTGACCGAACTTGGCGAGCTGCGCGCACAATGCCAGGCGCAGATGCTCCAGCATTTCGTGGACGTCAGCCGCGCGATGCCGCCGGAGGAAGGACGCCGTTACCTCGCGGAAATGGAACGCATCACAATCGGTTTTGACGGCGACGAGCAGACGATGTCCCCTTCCGCTCATGGAAACAACTGAAGCCGACGCGCGCGACCGGGCCGACATGGAGCGCCTCATTGCAGGCCACGATGTCGCGCTCAATGACCTGATGGAGCGCCATGCAACGCCGGTTTTCCATTTCCTCTGCCGCATGGTCGGCAACGAGGACGACGCAAACGATCTTGCACAGGAAACGTTCGTCCGTGTTTTCAAATCGCGCGACAGCTTCCGCACGGAACAAAAATTTTCCTCGTGGCTGTTCACCATCGCCGCGAATCTGGCGCGCAATCATTTCCGCTGGCGTTCACGGCATCCAGCCCTGTCGCTCGACGCGGAAAGCGACGAGAAAAAGCAATCCCTTGGCAGCACGCTTCCTGCGAATTCACCCTCGCCGAGCGAGGAATCTCTCGCCAACGAACGCGCCGCAGCGGTCCGAACGGCCGTAAAAAATCTACCCGAGGATTTGCGCGAAGCCATTGTGTTGTGCGAGTGGGAGGAACACAGCGTTGCCGAGGCCGCGACGATTTTGGAAACGACGCCGAAGGCAGTGGAATCAAGGCTTTACCGCGCACGAGGAGTTCTGCGCGAGCACTTGAAATCGTGGTTGTGAAGTTAGTCCAACGGATTTTCTTCGGGATGGACAAATTCGCGTGGCGGCTCCACGGCGGCTTCCGCCGTCGGAATTTTAGGAACTATTATTTCTTCGGGCGGAGGCGGTTCGCTTTTCGCGGGCGTTTCGGAAACCGGCTCTGCGGTTTCAACTTTTGGTTCCGGCGGCAATGGAATTTGTTTCTCCACTTCCGTTGAGGGCGCGGCGATTTCCAGGTGCGATTGCGCACGGTGAACGAGCGCGAGCAGGGTGATGGCGGAGGCGGCCTGTTTTTCCGCCTCTTCAATCCGGGCGAACTCGCCGAAAATTTCCGCGCGCACCGGCTCGTCGCGCGACAGCAGTTCCTGTCCGCCGCCGCGCATGGCGAGCAGCACATGGTGTGCGTTGATGGAATCGAGCGGGCGCGCGGGTGCGTAGGCGGATTCGCCGCCGCCGGTTTCGACGATGAGCCGCGCGGCAAGGAGCGTCTGCAAAACCTGCTGCGCGAGTTTTGTCGGGATGCCGAGTTCGGTGGAAATTTCCTGAATTGTCACGGGCGGCTGGCCGAGCTGGAACCGCTGGCCGATGCACGTCATCAGTCGTAGGGCGATGAATTCGCGCCCGCGCTGGTTCACGTTTTCGACGAGTTTGTCCTGCAAATAGGATTTACGATTTTGAAATGCGTAGGCGACCTGCGCGCCGAACAGCAAAATGATCCATGAAAAATAAAGCCCGGCCATGAACACCGGCACGAGGCCGAGACCGCCATACATTTTGCTGTAAGTCACGACGCGCGAGATGTAGAGAAAGCCGAAGACGTTGTTCAAAAACCACAGCGAACCGCCGACAATGCCGCCGACAAATGCCGCGTTGAACTGGACTTTTGTGTTCGGCACGAGCAGATAGAGCAGCCCGAACACCAGCCACAAAATCAGGAGAGGAAGAAATTGAAAGATCAAACTGCCGATGACTGGCATTCTCTCGACGAGGCTTTCCGTGGTTGCCAGGTGCGGGCCGCCTGCAAGTCCGAGCGCGCCGATGATGGCGACCGGACCAAGCGAAATCGCCGCCCAGTAAACCACGATGCGCCAGAGCCAGTTGCGCCCGCGTGCAACGCCCCAGATGTCGTTGAAAGTGGACTCAATGCTGGCGAGCATCCGGATGGCGACATAGACAAACAGCAGCATCCCGATCATGCCGAGCGTGCCGCTGCGCGTGTTCTCCACGAATTCGTGAATCCATTTTGCGGTCGCCTTTTGCGCGCTGACGCTGACGACCGGCGCGGCGGCTGGCAACGCGTCCGTGATGGCTGCGGTTGAATTGGTGTCGGCGACGTAATTGGTGTTTGCACCGGCGACCAGATTTGTCGTCGTGACCGAAGCCGCCGGAGCGTTGGTGTCCAGAGATCCGGGCGGCACGATGTGTGAAACGAAGTTGTCAATGGCGCCGTAAATTTTGTCCTCGCCCTGCGTCTTGAGCAGGCTGCTGGTGACGCTGATGGCGACCACGAGCATAGGAATCAGCGCAAGCAATGTGGAATAGGACAGCGCCGCCGCGCGCGTCGGACAGCGGTTGCGGACGAAGCTTTTCCCGACGAGCACCCAGAAATGGGCGAACCGTTCAAGGCGGTCGAATTCATGCTCCGCGCCGGTATGCGCGCCGGCGAGAATCTTGACGAGGCGTGGAAGTCTCTTTTTTGCCATTGTTGACGGCGGAACGCTAACAAAGCCGCGCGCCAAGTCAAAGCGCCGAATCCACCTTCATAAAAATCCTATCGCAATAAATCCGCTTTATTGCATCGCGAAAATCCACACAATGAAGCCGTTGCATCCGTAGCTCAATTGGATAGAGCTTCTGACTTCGGATCAGAAGGTTGGGGGTTCGAGTCCCTCCGGATGCACCAGATTTTTATGTGGCTGGCGGGTGTTCGCTCTTTATTCATCCGGCCGGTTCGTCTAATCTTTCTGGAGATGCCAGTCGAACGTCCCATAATCATCGCCACGCGCGGCAGCGCGCTCGCGCTCGCGCAGGCCAATTTCATCGCGGAGCAGTGCCGCAAAAATTTTCCGCGCCTGCGGTTCGAGTTGAAAATAATCAAAACCACCGGCGACAAATTGCAAAAAGCTTCAATGGCAAAAGCCGAGGGCGGCCTGCCGAAAGGTCTGTTCACGAAAGAGCTTGAAGTCGCGTTGCTCAAAAACCAGGCCGACCTCGCCGTGCACAGCCTGAAGGATTTGCCGACGGAAGTTCCGGCGGGACTGATCCTCGCCGCCACGCCGAAGCGCGAAAATGTCCGCGATGTCTTGATTTATCGGGATGCAAAATTTTTCTCGCAACTGGCCGAACGAAAATCCGATGAATGGATTCCCGGACAGGGCGCGCTCAAGGGCCTGGCCCCGCACGCCACTTTGAAGGATTTGCCGGCCAGGACGGTCATCGGCACGAGCAGCACGCGCCGCAAGATGACGCTGCTCGCCGCGCGGCCCGACCTGTCCATCGTCGAGATTCGCGGCAACGTGACGACGCGGATGCAAAAAGTCGCCGAGCGCGGGGAACTGGACGCGACGATTCTCGCGCTCGCCGGCCTGACGCGGCTGAATTTTGAAATCAAGCCGGACGGAAAAATTTTAGGCGACGCCGTGCCGGAAGGTCTGCTGGCGACAATTCTGGATGTGGACGTGATGCTGCCGTGCGTCGGGCAGGGCGCTATCGGCATCGAAATCCGCGCGGACGACGAGCGCATCGCGAAGATTTGCGAGCGGCTGAACCATTTCAACACGTTTCATTGTGTCACGGCGGAGCGGGCGTTCTTGCGCGCGATGGGCGGCGGCTGCCAGAGTCCGGTGGGCGCATACGCGGAAATCACCGGCGACAAAATTTTCATGCGGGCGGTTTCGTTTCGCGATGACCAGGCGAAACGCGCCGAGGGAAAACGTCCGATTGCCGGGGCGGCATTGCTCGGAGAGCAGATTGCGGCGCAATTGATATAGCACGCAGTCCACCCTTCTTCCGGTTTCCGGTTCGAAACGGCTTCCATTTGCTTCAAAAATCGCTCCGGCACCCCGGCAAAAAAAGATTGGCATCCAGCAATAACCGGGGAGCACGGCACCGGGCTTTCGCGCATTCTATACTTGCCTGAAGAATGGTTCATCAGGCGATTTGTGCGAACGACCATGACATTTTTATCCAAAACTTTGCTGGCAATTTCGGCGGCGGGATTTATCGCGGGCGGCGTCATTGATTTCGGCCGCTTCAACCTCAACCCGTCGTGGACGGTGGTGCTGCCGGCGGGCGCGGTTTTTTTCGGGCTGTTCATGATCTCGGTCATGATGGCGAAGGAAATGGCCGCGTTTAATGCGGAGGAAGCGTGCAGGCTGGAGCGCGCCGAACCTCGCGCTCCCGCGCCGGAACGAAATGCGGCCGCGCGGCCTGCGGGCGCTTCGTTCAATGAAAGGGCATCGCTCCATGCACGCTGAAACACAAGAACATCTCCACGCGGCGGTCAAAAATTCCCGCACGCATGATTTAACCCATGCGGTCTTTTCCACCCCGCGCGAGTTTTTGGGCAACCATTTTGTCTATGTGGTCGTGTCGCCGCGCGCGCGCGGCCTGTCCATCGGCGTGAACATGAACCCGGACAAGCACTGCAATTTCAACTGCGAGTATTGCGAGGTGGACCGCACCAAGCCGCCGCTGCAAAAAACCCTCGACGTGGACCTGCTCTCCGCCGAACTGCTGCGCACGCTGGGCACGGTTGCCACCGGGGCGATGCGCGGCTTCCAGCCCTATCGCACGACGCCGAAGGAACTGCTTGAACTGCGGCAAGTCGCCTTGAGCGGGGACGGCGAGCCGACGCTTTGCCCGAATTTTCTAGACGCACTCCGCACCGTGATCCACGTCCGCGCGCTGGGCCGCTTTCCATTCTTCAAGATCGTGCTGATCACCAACGCGACGGGCCTGCACCTGCCGCAGGTGCAGGAGGGTTTGAAAATGTTCACGCATCAGGACGAAATCTGGGCCAAGCTGGACGCCGGAACGCAAAGCTACATGGAAGAGGTGAACCGCCCGGAATGCTCGCTTGAGAAAATCCTGGAGAACATCCTTTTGGTCGCGCGGCTGAGGCCGGTGGTCATCCAGAGCCTCTTCCGGACGCTGAACGATGAGGACCCGTCCGACTGGGATGTCCATCAATTCGCGCAGCGGCTGAACGAACTGAAACGCGCGGGCGCGCAAATCCCGCTTGTGCAGATTTATTCGGCCACGAGGCCATCGGCGAATTCCAAGTGCGGGCATCTGTCGTTGAAATCGCTCGCGTATATCGCGCAGCAAGTCCGGGAAATCAGCGGCCTCAAGGCCGAGGTGTTTTAACTGCCCCCGGCAGATACCAAAGCTGCCTTTTCATTGCGGCTCTAAATTCTGCGCGCCGGTGGAAATAAAACTGTCCCGTGGGCAGTGTGAAATAATTTCCAGCAGGGAAAAGTGAAAAACGCTTTGCAGCCTATCCTCATATTAGACCACGGCGTCATGGGATTACTTCTTGGGCCGCTTAAAGGGACAAAAACCAATAACCCGACCCAAACACAAACTTTAGGATACTACCGGGGAATTGGTGGAAGCTGGCCTATCCCGCCTGAACGGCGTGCAGTCGGATTTTGAAACTTGTCCAAAGAGGTTTCAGCGGCTACACAGTCGGGCGCATGAACCGATTCACGCGGCGCGTTTTATTTTTTCTCTTCTTCTTGTCCGGCTTTTCCAGCCTCGTCTATCAGGTGGTGTGGACGCGCATGGCGTTTGCTTCGTTCGGCATCATCACGCCGGTGCTGTCGGTGGTGCTGTCGGTCTTCATGCTGGGGTTGGCGGTGGGTTCGTGGGCTGGCGGGCGATTCATCGCCGTGTTTGTGAGGAAGACCGGGGTTTCCGCCGTATATTTTTATGCGGGCGCGGAACTGCTGATCGGGCTGGGCGCATTTGCGGTGCCCAAATTGTTTTCCATCGGCGAACGAGTTTTGCTGGCGAGCGGGGAGACGGATTCGTTCGGGTATCTTTCGCTTTCGGCGCTGGTGCTGGCGGTGTCCATCCTGCCGTGGTGCGTGTGCATGGGCGCGACGTTTCCGTTCATGATGGCCTATGTCCGTGAACAGGATTCTGAAAACACGGGTAGCTTCAGCTTTTTGTATCTGGCCAACGTGCTGGGGGCGATGTGCGGAACTTTTCTGACGGCGGTCGTCTGGATCGAACTTTTGGGATTTCGTCACACGCTATGGCTGGCGGCTGCGGGAAATTTTACAATCGCCTTTGTGAGTGCTTGCCTGGGGCGGGCGCGACGCCCCGCCGCCGGTCTTTCGGGAAAGGCGGAGGCTCCGGCTGTGGCCGCCCAATCGCTGCAACCGCAGGTTCGCGACGGCCGGATGACAAGAATGATTTTGTTCTCAACGGGTTTTACGGCCATGGCGATGGAGGTGGTGTGGTCGCGCGCCTTCGCGCCGGTGCTGAAGACGCAGGTGTATTCCTTCGCCATGATTGTCTTCACATATCTGGGGGCGACCTTTTTGGGCTCGTGGGCGTATCGCCTGGATTTGCGGAAGAACCGGCGTCTTTCCCCGGCGAAATTAATTTTCGCTCTGGCGCTCACGGCGTTTCTGCCGGTGCTGGCGAACAATCCCAGGTTTGTGATGGCCACCTACTGGACAGCTGACCTGGATTTGAAGAGCGCGATTATTTTGATGGGCAGCATTTGTCCGTTTTGCGCCTTGCTGGGATATTTGACGCCGGGGCTGGTGGACGAATTTGCAGCAGGCCAGCCGAGACGCGCCGGGCAGGCTTACGCCATAAATGTTTTGGGCTGCATTCTCGGCCCGCTGTTTGCCTGTTATATTTTATTGCCCCGGTTCAGCGAACGTTATTCGTTGATTTTGCTCACCCTGCCGTTTATCGCGGCTGGATTTATGCTTCGCAAATCTTTGTCTCTATTGCCCCGTCTGGGGTTGGGACTGGCCATCGGACTGGCGCTTGTCTGGTCATCGTTCTTCTCGGAAGATTTTGAAGGGATGTTGTTCAAAACCTTCCATGACACGACCGTGCGGCGCGATTACACGGCCTCGGTGGCTTCCTTTGGTGAAGGTGGTGGCAAATGGCTTTTGGTCAATGGCATTGGCATGACAAGGCTGACGCCAATAACCAAGTTCATAGCGCACCTGCCGCTGGCCTTCCATAAAGACCCGCCCAAATCGGCGCTGGTCATCTGTTTCGGCATGGGAACGACTTTTCGCTCGGCCTTGAGCTGGAACATTGACACGACGGCCGTGGAACTTGTGCCCAGCGTGACCAAGGCTTTTGGATTTTACCACGCGGACGCCGCGCGTTGCGTCAACGACCCCAACGCGCACATCATCATTGATGACGGCAGGCGCTACCTCAAGCGCACCGCAAAAAAATTCGACGTCATCGTCGTTGACCCGCCGCCGCCGGTCGAGGCCGCGGGTTCCAGCCTTCTCTTTTCCACGGAATTTTATGCGCTGGCCCGGCAGCACCTCAACCCCGGCGGAATTTTGCAGATGTGGTTTCCCGGCGGGGAGGACAAGACATCACGTGCCGTGCTTCGATCCATCCATGAATCTTTCCCCTACGTGCGCCCATTCATTTCCGTGGAAGGGTGGGGACTGCATTTGATTGCCTCAATGGAACCCATCGGGCCGCTGGACGCGGAAAAACTGGCCGCGCGCATGCCCGAATCTGCAAAAAAAGATTTGACGGAATGGTCGCCGTCGCAGGACGCAACCGCCTATCTTCGACTGGTCGTCACCAACGGATTTCCGATTGTTGATTACCTTGATCCCGATCCAAAAATACAGGTCACCGATGACCAGCCGTTCAACGAATATTTTCTGTTGCGCCAGTTAAAAAATAATCCGCCCGCGAATTGACTCTTGAACGGGAAAATCCATCACTTCAACCCGGCCGGCAACGCGCGCGCACGAACCGCATATGAGACGGACTCCCGCTTCATGCGCGAGGCCTGGTGCCTAGCGCGAAAAGGTTTTGGCGCGACCTCGCCGAACCCGATGGTCGGCGCGGTGCTGGAGAAGGACGGCCAAATCATCGGACGCGGCTGGCACCGGCGTGCTGGCATGCCGCACGCGGAAATCGAGGCGCTCCGCGACGCGCAGAAACGAGGCCACTCGCCACGCGGCGCGACACTTTATGTCACCTTGGAACCGTGTTGCACGCACGGCCGCACGCCGCCTTGCACAGATGCAATTATTTCCGCCGGAATAAAAAAGGTCGTCATCGGCTCGACCGACCCGAATCCAAAACACGCCGGAAAAGGCTTTGAGATTCTGCGGCGCGCGGGAATAGAAGTCGTTCACGGAATTTTGGGCGACGAATGCGCGAAGCTGAACGAAGCCTTCAACCACTGGATTGTCCACCGCACGCCGTTCGTCACGGTCAAAGCCGCGATGACGCTGGACGGGAAAATTGCCACGGCCAGCGGCGAATCAAAATGGATCACCGGCGAAGAATCGCGTGCGTGTGGAATGAAATTGCGGCATGGCGCGGATGCAATTCTCGTCGGCATCAACACCGTTCTGGCGGATGATCCGAGTCTGACATTCAGAAGTCAGAATAAAAATTTGCGGCTCCGCCGGATTATCTTGGATTCACTGGCGCGGACACCGTTGGACGCGAAAGTGGTGAGCGATGAATTTGCGGCACTGACGACGATTGTAGTCGGCAAACTGGCACCGAAAAAACGAGTCGCGGCCTTGGCAAAAAAAGTGAATGTCATCGTCGCGCCGGCAAAGAAATCCGCAATCCGCAATCCGCAATCCGCAATTGATTTGCCATGGCTGTTGAAAAAGCTCGGCGCGGAAAATGTCACGAGCCTTCTGGTCGAAGGCGGCGGCGAAGTGAACGCGTCGTTTCTGCTCAGCGGTTTTGCGCAGCGGATCGCATTTTTCTACGCGCCAAAAATCCTGGGCGGGCGCGATTCTCGCAAGGCGGTTTCGGGAGAAGGCGCAGGCAGTCTGAGCGAGGCCGTCCGGCTGCGCGAAGTCCAATGGCGAAAGCTGGGCGAAGATTTGCTGATGACGGCTCGGACGGACTAAACGCGGCTCGACGAAGTCCCGCTTCGCCATTAGAATCGTTCCATGTTCACGGGAATTGTTGAAGAAGCCGGCATCATCGAAAAAATCCAGCCGGCGGAAAAATCCATCGAACTGACGGTGCGCGCGGGCGTGTGCGGGCGCGGCTTGAAAACCGGCGGCAGCCTGGCGGTGAACGGCTGTTGTCTGACGGCGGTGAAAATTTCGGCGCGCGGGAAATTCAGGCTCGTTCAATTCGATCTGCTCGCGGAAACGTGGAGCCGCACAAGCTTTCAATTTCTCAAAGCCGGCTCGCTGGTGAACCTTGAAAGGCCGTTGCGCGCGCGCGGCGAGTTCGGGGGGCATTTCGTGACCGGCCACATTGACGGCGTCGGGAAAATCCTGCGCTGGGAAAAATCCGGGGCGGATCATGTTCTGGAAATTTCCGCGCCGGAAAACGTGATGCGTTATGTCATCGAAAAAGGCTCGATTGCGATGGACGGCATAAGCCTGACGGTCGCGGACGCTCGCGAAAAGACTTTTTGCGTCTGGATCATTCCGCACACGATGAAGGTCACGGCGTTGCGCGAAAAAACAACCGGCAATGCAGTGAACCTTGAGGCCGACCTGCTCGGCAAATACGCCGAGAAGTTTTCATCGCGACGGAGTGTTGGTTGACGCGGCCGATTCGGGCGCGATGGCGCGGACGTATTCGGAGGGGACTGAATTTGTCCGTCCCTTCAAATCCAGAAACACGAAATTGAAACCTTCCAGATGCGGTTTCTGCGCGGCGACGACGTGCCGCCCGTTGCTTAACAGGACGATGTAATGTTGAGGGGCGCAGCCGGCGAACAAAATCGCGCCAAGCGACAGCGCGAAGAAAAGACATTTCATGCGAACCTGTTTTGGTGCCGGCTTGCTTGGCCGGAGCTTGGGACGTTCGTTTTTCGAATCCGTTTTCATTGCGTGGCGTGACGGCCTCGCCTTTGACTTCGCTTGGCGAAGGTTGGTGCCCACGACAGGACTTGAATTCGATTTTACGTTTCAGCTACTTTCGTAAAAACTCATTTCAAGGCCGTCTCCGTAGGCGAATATGCGTTTTGTCTTTTTCCCGCACACGAACCAAAATGCAAACTCATGGAAAAGTAAAGTCAGCAAATGTCAGCAGACTTTAACCTACTGCAAACCTTGTTTGCAGATTCTTCCAAAACAGCCTTCACCGCATCCATCAATTCCCGCAACTGGCCGTGCAACTTTCGCAAAAACCATACACCCGCTGCGGCACCAACGCCACCAAAAATGAAAAGTTCGTTCCTGACAATCATGCGCGTCGTCAAGCTGACGATGATTGTCCGTCTGTGGTTCATGCACGCACCAGCCGCACCGCGCCGCTTTTGGCGGACACCAGCGAGCCGAATTTAATCAGC
>CAYPTV010000068.1:0-10136 GCA_964413505.1 uncultured Bifidobacteriaceae bacterium
CGGCTTCTGGTATTGCACTTATTTCGGCAACGACGACCAGTCGCCGTGGCGCGAGAAACCGGGCATGGTGCGGATTGAATTTGAGCCGGACGGACGCATCAAAATCGCCGACGAACAACCCGCCTTCATTTTGCAGTCCGGCGCATCAACACATTGGCGCACGGCGGCGGTAAAACCCGCCGCGACCGGCAAGACATTTTGACAATTGCCTGCAATAGCGGTTTTTTAATCAAACCCCGACTATGAAATGTATAACTAAAGTCAGCCTGATGGCTGTTGCGTCACTTTTCTGCGCGAACCTAATCGTCGCGGCTGTCGCTCCGGCCGACACAAATTCAATCTCCGCAACGCCAATTGCGTCGCCGGAAATCCTCACGCCCAAACCTGCGCCGACGCCGCGCATCAACGGCCCGAAAATTTTCGGCGTGCGCCCCGGCTCGCCGTTTCTTTATTCCGTTCCCGCGACGGGCGACCGACCGATGACTTTCTCTGCTGACGGATTGCCGGATGGTCTGCAACTTGATCCGGCCAATGGACACATCACCGGCACGCTCAATTCGGCTGGCGAATTCAAAGTTACCTTGCACGCAAAAAATTCCCTCGGCACGGCGGAAAGGCCATTTCGCATCGTCGTCGGCGAAGACATTGAGCTGACGCCCGCGATGGGCTGGAACAGTTACAATTGTTACGGCACGAGCATCAACGAAGACAAGGAACTGCGCATCGCGCACGCGATGGTTTCGTCGGGGCTGGCGCAGCACGGCTGGACTTATGTCAACATGGACGACGGCTGGAGCGCGAACGTGCGCAATCCGGCGAACCATGCGCTGCAAGCCGACCCGCGCCGTTACAAGGACATCAAGGCGATGGTGGATGAGATTCACGGCTTGGGATTAAAGGCCGGGCTTTATTCGACGCCGTGGGAAATCACCTACGGCGGAAAACTCGGCGGCAGTTCGGATTATCCCGACGGCGCATGGCCGACGAACGCCAATTTCAAGGCGGCGAAAAATGCGCGGAAACCTCCCTTCGCCATTGGCCAGTATTCTTTTGCGACGAACGACGCGGCGCAGTTTGCCGAATGGGGTTTTGATTATTTGAAACTCGACTGGGGCCCGGTCGAAGCGCCGGAGACGAAGGCGATGTATCAGGCGTTGCGCGCCACGCATCGCGACATCATTTTGAGTCTGTCTAACAATCACGTCAAAAATCTTTTTCCGATCATCGGCGACGTTTTGCTGTGGGCACAATCATGGCGCACGACGACCGATATCAACGACAATTGGAAGCGCGTCGCGTTCGACATCGGATTCGCGCAGGACGAATGGGCGCCGTTCGCGCGGCCCGGACATTTCAACGACGCCGATATGCTCGTGGTCGGGCAGGTCGGCTGGTTCGGGCCGTTGCGTCCAACGAAGCTGAAACCTGACGAGCAATACACACATATCAGTTTGTGGTGTCTGCTGTCCGCGCCGTTGCTGCTCGGCTGCGATTTGGAAAAGCTGGATGACTTCACGCTCGGCCTTTTGAGCAACGATGAAGTTTTGGAAGTTGACCAGGACACGCTCGGTAAACAGGCCGTGCAAGTCGGCGGCGAAGGTGATCTGAAAATTTACGCCAAGCCGATGGACGACGGCTCGCTGGCCGTCGGTCTGTTCAACACCGGCGCTACCGAAACGACGGTCACGGCCAACTGGTCAGATTTGAAAATTTCTGGCAAGCAACGCATTCGTGATTTGTGGCGGCAGAAAGACCTCGGAATTTTCACCGACAAATTTGAAGCGACCGTCGCCTCGCACGGTGTCGTTTTGGTCCGCATTTTTCCGTGAAAAAATGAAACGCCTTTTGGCATCCAGCCTTTTGCCGCTCGTGACTTTTGCCCTGACCGGCATTGCCATTGCCGCCGCCGAATCACAACCATTGCCAAGCGGCTATCTTTTTACGACTTTCAAAGGCGAAGCCACGCCCATGACCGAGCAAATTTACTTCGGCCTTTCGCAGGATGGTTTTCATTGGGACGCGCTCAACCATGGCAACCCCGTCCTGGTTTCTGACGTGGGCGAAAAAGGCGTGCGCGATTCCTACCTGCTGCGCTCTCGCGATGGCAAAAAATTCTTCCTCATCGCCACCGACCTTTCCAACAATCTTAACCGCGACTGGCACCGTGCCACCCACGCCGGCAGCAAGTCCATCGTCATCTGGGAATCTGACGACCTGGTGAAATGGTCCGCGCCGCGTCTGGTCAAGGTTGCTCCCGACGATGCCGGCTGCACTTGGGCGCCAGAAGCGATTTACGACGAAGAGACGAAGGATTATCTTGTCTATTGGGCTTCAACCACCGGACGCGATAACTTCGCCAAGCAACGCATCTGGTCGGCACACACCACGGACTTCAAGGAGTTTTCCAAGCCGGAAATCTACATCGAAAAATCCGCCACCGTCTATGACGCCGACATCATCCTCGCGGGAAATAAATATTACCGCTTCATCAAGGACGCGCGAAACAATGCCATCACCATGGAAGTTGCCGACAAACTTTCCGGGCCTTGGAGCGACGTTCCCGGCTTCAACCTGACTGACACGCAACACTACGAAGGCCCTGCCGCTTTCCAACTCACTTTGCCCGGTGCCGAAAGCGAAAGCGGCGCCTGGTGTCTCATGCTCGATCACCCCGGCACAGGCTACGATCCATTCATCACCACCAATCTCGCCTCCGGCAAATTCACCGCCAGCCGCGACATGAAATTTCCCTTCGCGTTCCGGCACGGTTCGGTGCTACCTCTGTCAGCAGAAGAATACCAGCGCGTAAAAGCCGCTGTTGCCAACGACAAGCCATGAGTCAAAAACAAAGAAAATAATCCACCCATGCAAAAAACAATTACCTCAAACCGGAAATTCCGGGTTAATTGTGTCTCTAGCCTAACCCTTCTTTTAATCGCCTGGGGAGGCACATATTTGCCCGCAAGGGCCGATGCTTCCACCCCGACATGGAATATCCGTGACAGTGGCGCCAAGGGTGATGGGGTAGCCTTGGACACCTTGCCGATCCAAAAAGCCATTGATGATTGTTCCAGCAAAGGGGGAGGCATCGTGGATTTTCCCGCCGGAAGCTATCTCGTCGGAAACCTTTACCTGAAAAGCAATGTTACTCTCAACTTGCAGGTGCAGGCTGAAATCATCGGCTCGACCCAACTTGATCAATATGGATCGGACACCGGCATTTCTCCTTATTACCCCGAGGACCTGGATAAATGCCTGATCTATGCGAAGGACGCCAAGAACATCACGTTGACCGGAGGCGGTTCCATCAACGGCGGCTTTGCCGGGAACGAAAAGCCCGTGCCTGCTCCCGGCGCGACCGGCCGCGAAGTCAGCGCCCATCCCATGCTGATCCGCTTCGATGGTTGTGAAAACATCCGGTTCGATTCGATCAAGCTCTACGGGTCATCTTCGTGGTGCATGCACTTTGCGCGTTCCAAAAACATCGTCCTGACCAATCTCGATGTGCCGAACAAGCACCAGGACGGAGTTGACTTTGAAAGCTGCGAAAATGCGCAGGTGACCGGCTGTCATTTTGTGACGGGCGACGACAGCATTGCCATTCTGTCGAGCCATAATCAAATTTGCCGCGACATCACCATCACGAATTGCACCATGCAATCGCGATGTGCAGCCATCCGTTTGGGGCCGCTTTCTTATGGCGATATTCAGAACGTTACCGCCTCGCACTGTCAATTTACCCAATGCCGTCTGGGCGGTGTCAAAATCGGAATGTATGAAGGTGGCACCATCAGCAACTGCCGTTTCACCGATCTCCAGATGGATCAATGCACCTGCCCGATTTTGATTTTCCTCGGAACCTTCTATGAGGTCGGGGCGATGACCAACCGGCGTCCGGAGATGCCGGTCGGGCACATCCACGACCTGACTTTCAGCAACATCACGGCGACGACCTTCATCCGCTCGGCCGGAAATCCGGACGGGAACAGCGTGATGTTTTTTCAGGGCTACCCCGGCACCGACATCGAAAACGTCACGCTGAATCATGTGCGAATCACTTTCCCGGGAGGCGGAACAGAAAAGCAGGCGGCCCGTCGCACTCTTACCGACATGGACCAGATCAACCCATACCGGGACGGTTACTGGACCGATCACAAGACCACTTTCGGGATTGCTCCCGCCTCGGCACTCTACGCGCGCCACGTCCATCATCTTCAGTTGAATGATGTGGAGTTCAACTTCCTCGCGCCGGATGCGCGCGCCGCCATCTTTCTCAATCAGGCCAGCGACGTGACCCTCGACGGATTCAAAGTCAGTGGCGCTCCGGGTGATCCAGTCGCGGCAGCCTCCGTTCTTGCTCTCGATTCCCAGAATGTGACCGTGCAAAATTCCCAGGGAAATCCCGCCGCTTCAACTTTTCTCTCGGCGGAAGGGGCAGCAACCAAGTCCATTATTCTGAAGAACGTCGATTTCCGCGGTGTGACCCAGCCTACCGCAACGGGCAACGGGGCGTCGCCCCAGGAAATTCAGACGACAACCAATGCTGGAAATCCATGACACTCCCGCGCCGAGGACGTCGAATATTACACACACTCGATTCGATGTAATCTGTAGATGACTTGCCACAGAATGTGGATAATTGCGCCTGACCACCGTGCTGAAAATTGAATAACCCCAAACCAATCCTGTGAAAAATCATTACTCCCGCCGTCAATTCGTAAAAAACTCCGCGCTGTTTGTCGGTGCGGGCATGAGTTTTCCATTGTTGCGGACTTTTGCGGACGACACCAACGCGCCCGCCGCGTTGCCGGAAAAAGCTTATGACGTCGCGCTGCCGGGCAGTCTGAAAGTCGAGTATCACGGAAAATTTGCCGAATTGCCGTTCGGTTCGGTGACGCCGCGCGGCTGGATCAAAAGCTGGCTGCAACGCCAGGCCGACGGCTTGACCGGCCATCCCGAAAATCTTGCGTATCCGTATGACACCTGCATGTATGCCGGGAAAATTCCGCCGCCGCCGGTCAAGCAAGCGGCCGATTGGTGGCCTTATGAGCAGTCCGGCTATTTTGTGGATGGCGCAACGCGGTTGAATCATTTGATTGACCTCCCGGACTCCAAAAAAATTCCGGACGCCAGCCTGAAATACATCCTCGAAAATTCCGGCCCGTCGAAACTCGGCGAATCCACAGTCGGCTGGCCGAACAGCGTCGTGGGCCGGGCGTTGATGGCCGAATATGGCGCGACGGGCAATCACAAAGTGGCGCGGGTGCTGCAAGTTTTCTTTCAAGGAAATCATGGCTTCGTCTATCGCGACGGCTATATTTTTGAGGAGGCGCTTTATCTCTACGGATTGAGCGGCGATCCGAGCCTGCTCGCCATTGCGAAGCGCGGTTATGACCGTTATTTTGTCAGCGACCCACGCGCATTTTCCCAAGTTGACAAAATTCGCGGCGAAAAACCGCTGCGCGAGCACGGCGTCACCGCCGCCGAACAATTAAAATTGCTGCCGCTGGTGTATTGCTACACCGGCGACAAGGAGGCATTGGAACTTGCGAACCTCGCCTATCGAAAAGTGGAAAGTGACAGCCTGATGCCCGACGGCGGAATCGTGAGTCAGGAATCTATGGCCACGACGGCTTTCAATTCGCTGCATGAAACGTGCGACCTCACCGACTGGTCCTGGAGCATGGGTTATATGCTGATGGCGAGCGGCGACGCGCATTGGGCCGACCGCATCGAGCAGATGACCTTTAATGCGCTGCCCGGCGCGGTGACCAAAGATTTCAAACAACTCCAGTATTTTTCCAGCCCGAACCAAGTGCTCGCGTCCAGCACCGCATGTTCGCACATCGCCATGACGCGCATGTCATATCGCGCGGCTCATGAAACGCAGTGCTGCAGCGGCAACGTCAGCCGCGCGATGCCGAATTATGTGTCGCGGATGTGGATGCGGATGAACGGCGGCCTTGCGGCAACCCTTTTCGGGCCGAGCGAAATCACCACGACAGTCAGCGGACAAAAATTGTCCATCGTTCAGGAAACCGATTATCCGTTTCGGGAGACGATTTCGTTTGAAGTGAAAACGGAGAAGCCGTTGAACTTTCCGCTTGCGCTGCGGATTCCCGAATGGTGCGGCGACGCCAGCGTTTCGGTGAACGGAAAAGATGCCAGGCTGGAATGCAAGGCGGGAACGTTCGCCATCGTTGACCGCGAATTTCGCGACGGCGATAAAATTATCTTGCGCCTGCCGATGCAAGTGCAATTAAAAGACTGGTTCGCCGGCGGTGCGGTGAGCGTGGAGCGTGGGCCGCTGGTTTATTCGCTCAAGATTGACGAGAAGCGCGTCGAGATTCAGCACGATTCAGATTTCATTCGCCGGGTTTTGAAACAAAACAACATTCAGGGATTTCCCGCCGTGGAATTTTATCCGCAAAGTGAATGGCGTTACGGCATGGATTCGGTCGCGAAAAGCGCGCCGGAAAAATTCAATGTGGTTGAATCGCCGATGACGGATAATCCGTTTCTGGCGGAACACGCGCCGGTGCGGATCGAAATCAATTTGCGCGCATTGCCGCAATGGGCCGCTGACTGGCGACCGGTCATGGAGCCGCCGCCTGTTGATTTGAAACAATCACCGAAAAATCCCGCATCGCTGCCCGGCGAAACTGAAATACGAACTGTCGGCGCGAGCAAGATGTTGACCTTTTTGCCTTACGGCGCGACACATTTGCGGCTGACCACTTTGCCGGTGATAAAAACCTAAAATCCGCAGGAAAATAATTAGAATGGGTTCATTCTATGCAAAATCACTTCTCCCACCGCCAGTTCATCAAAAATCCTCGCTGTTCACTGGAGCCGCCGTCAGCCTGCCGCTGTTGCCCGACTACGCCGCCGACACCAATGCACCCGCTGCCCCTTCTGCGCCCGCCGCCAATTTGCTGACGCTTGAGGCCTCGGCCCGCTCGCTGTTGATCGAGGTAAGTGGCCGGTCGCGCGCGCCGGTAACGCCTTGTCACCCGCAAGTCCACCGCCACTGTCCAGTTCCGTGGCATTGTGGAAAGAGTGACCGGGCGATGGGTGGCCAGACAAACTGCGAGTTTGCGTGCCCTGGCCGCATGACCATCGCCCGGCTTGCCCCGGATTTGTCCGGTGGCAAAATGGTGACGGGGTGGGGGACGGCGCGCTGCACCGTCCGGTCATCGCAGCGCGATGACCCTGCCTGATTATATGGCCATCAGCGAAATGGAGGCGCTCCAGGGGCCGTATTGGGTGGACCCGCCAATGGCGCGGATGCGCACCGTATAGACCGTCCCCGGCGTGAGATTCTGGATGACGATACCCTTGGTGTTCGGCCAGATTCCCACATCGAGCCACGTCTTCCCGCCGTCCGCGCTGGATTGCACATGATACGCCTTGGCGCCGGCCACTGCCTGCAAATACACCCCCAACTGCGTGGTGATGGAATTGTCCAGGCTGATGCCCGTCGGCGCGAGGAGCGTGATCTTGGTTTTGCTCCAGACCACCACGTCAAAGCCCGAGGTCAGCACCTGCGATTCCGTGAGGTTCAGGCTTTGGATGTAGGCGGCGATCTGGCGCAGCGCCGCGACCAGGGCGTCGCGGGCCTCCGCCATCGCCGCGGTGTCCTTGGGGCCGCCCACCGCCGCCGCGTTCATGGCATCCTGATACGCCGTTTGCAGCGCGGAAAGCGCGGCGAGAGTGACGGGAAGGTTGGGAAACAGCGGATTGTTTTTAAGGCACACGATCACCAGGATCGCAAAGCTGTTGAACTCATCTTTGGGCAAGGTGACAAACGACAGCCCGACACGAACCGATTTTTTCATAACCGTATATGTTTTCCCCCGGAGTAAGACGACCGGTTCGCCGACAGGCGGCCGATCGCGGCACAAAAAATCATTAGCATGGCTTGTGCCAAGTATGTGAAATTAATCACAAGCCGTCCCCAGAAGGGCGGCATTCATCCGCAAAACACTTCGTATGGCGGGCAAAATACTTCATGATTGGAACCCGGCGATTCGTGTTGGTGGCGGGACACGTTTCATTTGAAACAAAACACCGGCTGTTTCAGGCAAAGATCTTTCGTGCGAAAACAGGGCGCTTTTGTTTCATGCGCAACACTTTTATATGTAATTAGTTGCGTTTTTTTTGCGGCGGAACCTTTTTACCCGGAAACAAAACGCCGTTGCTCCGGCGCAAGACACTTGTGTTTCTGGCAGCATTCCTTTTTTTCCAGGCAAAACACATCGTCTGTGAGACCGGATAATTCATCTATGCGTGCAAAACAAGAAAATCGGCTTCCCGTCCTTCAAAACAACCATTGGCTCCACAGGAAAGCCACAAGTCAGGGATGGATGTTTCGATTTAATACATGCGCGTGTTCAAAAATAAAACAGCAGGGAAGTAATTTGAACAACCAAGGGGCAACGGGGCGCATGGCGTGGAGCACGATGCTGGACGATGAGCGAAATCTTCGCGCACGCCTGCCCAATTCGCACCGCAAGTCGCATAATGGATCGGGATGAATGCCGGTAACGCGGATGCCCAAACGCAAAATGGTGTCGCGGTGAATGCCGGTTATGCGTTCAACGCTGCGGATGCTGTTGCCTTCCGCAAGCATGGACACCGCCAGCACTTTCTTTTCGGTTTCGAGGTTGTTTGCCATAGGTCAAATTTGATGTTGACTAAATGTAAAACGGAATGTATTCTTTGTCAACAATTATTTTCGTTTTACGCAAAGTATTTTATGAGCAATAAAATGGGCAGACCAAAGCTGGCAAAGGCCAAGTTGCGCGGAATCATCATCAACGCCCGGCTTTCGCCGGAAGAAAACAAGGCAATCAACGAGGCAATACGCCGCTCGCCAGACGGCAAATCCGCATGGATACGGAAAGCGTTGCTTTCCGCTGCGGTGAGTGATAAACCGGGTTCATAACCATTTGGATGCGGCGAGCCTCGGACTCGCAATCTGCGATTGTAAGGAACGCCAAGTTTGCCAATTAACTTACGCACCCAAACAGATTTGAAAGTTGCACGCATTTTGTAGAAATCAAATTTTAATTGTGTCCCTCAAGAATGATCAAAATAAGCGCGGTTCCAACGGCAACGCCGCAAAGAAAAGCACCCAAAAGCCCACAAACCAATGGGGCAATCCGAATGGATATACTCGAATAACATCCGCCTCTATTGTTGCTGGCCTGACGGGGTTTGCGTTGCTTGGCTTGCTGGTTGTTTTTTTCTGGTGGATGCAAGAATTGCTTGAGAAATTTCATCTTGGTCGTAGCGCTGTCGTTTGTTGTTTTCTCACTTTTGCGGTCGCAGTAATCGGTATTGCGTGGCTTTTAGTTGAGATTTGGCCACGCCTTAAATTCATGATAATCGCAGGAACAATTGTTTCCTGTATCGGGTTTGCGGCTTTTCTTTATTTGGAAAAAGAGGCATTTGTTTCAACCGGTTCCGCCGCGCTTCCGATCACTGATCCCGCCACGGCGAATCGGGGGGGTCGGGATGACCAAGTTGAACCGGCACAATCGAAGGAATATGAACCGCTCTCACATGATGAATGCGACCGTGTGATTGACCTGCTGCATAAAAACAACCAGAAGTTTGTGATTTCAGTGCATACGTCCGATCCGGATAATTCGGCATACCTGTTTGCCGAGCAGTTGAGTGACGTGTTTTTGAAGGGGGGCCACGTCACTTTTCGGGGCGGCGAATTACCAAAAGGCATTGAAGAGAAACCAAATATGAGCGTTTTCCCCTTCGGTTTTATACCCGATCTTAACCTAATGATGGCGTTGGACATAATTCTGAACCATTCTGGGAGTTTACGAGTCCAGGAGATTGGGCCTATGGCGCACGATGTCCCTTGGCCCAAAACAAACGCTGTCCTCCTAATCATCATCAGGAGAAAATAGATTTTCATGTTCAGGAAACTCATGCCAAAAGCTCGCTTTTAAATGGGGAAATTCAAATTAGGTGACTACCGTTTTCTGCCGTCCCTTGCGGGACTTTTGTAATTGTTTGATGCTTGCATAAATGGCTGGGCTATTGTCGGAGCCGTCCCCAGCGCCGTCAGGCGCGACATCTTTGTAGAAACAAACATCAAAACGATTTTAGCTCCG
>CAYPTV010000068.1:10146-10632 GCA_964413505.1 uncultured Bifidobacteriaceae bacterium
CGTTAGGAGCGGCATATTCCGCCCATATTCCCAATGATGTCGCTCCTACGGAGCTTTTGAAAATGATGGCGTCGGGTTTCTATAAAGATGCCAGCCCTACGGGCTTCACCGCCCGGCAGCGCGCGCAAGCGTTGCTCGCCGCCGCCCAGCGCGCCGTGGAAATCGCCGTTGAGGATTCGGAAACGGCGGCATTGGCGTATTTGAAAAAGGAGGGCGTATGAACGGTAGGACGCAGCAGCTTCCGCTGACAATAGCCCAGCCATTCATGGCTGGGGGTTCGTGGCCCGCAATTTTCCAAAGTCCCGTCCGGGACGAAAGGTTCTTGCGAACGGCCACCATGTTTCTGCCGTCCCTTGCGGGACTTTCACGATTGTTTGATGCTTGCCCCAGCCATAAATGGCTGGGCTATTGTCGGAGCCGTCCCCAGCGCTGTCATGCGCGACAACCTACCAAAGCGGGTAGGTTGCATTGCCGGGTTGATTTTAC
>CAYPTV010000069.1:0-10585 GCA_964413505.1 uncultured Bifidobacteriaceae bacterium
ATCTCGGAGCCCGCTCGATGATGGCGGAGGAGTTGAGCTTGGAAGTTACAGGCCAAAATCTCGCGAATGCGAATAATCCTGCCTATACCCGGCAAACGGTTCAGCTTCAAACGAGCACTCCCACGCCCACCAATCTCGGCCTCCAGGGCACCGGTGTTGACGCATCTTCCATTCAGCAGGTCAGCGACCCGTTGCTTAACAGCCAGATTCAGTCCGAGGCAAGCGTAGGCGGCTATTGGAATTCGCAGCAGACCGCGCTGGAAAACGCCCAGACACAATTGGGTGAGTTTCTCAATTTGAGTGCGTCGGGCACGGGCAGCACAACAACCAGCACGACAAGCTCACCCGATTTATCCGACCAGTTGAACAACTTGTTCAATGCCTTTCAAAGCGTGGCGACCAGCCCCATCGACCCGACGGCGCGTCAATCGCTCGTCAACTCGGCGCAGTCGCTCGCGTCCAGTTTCAACCAGGCTTCTCAAAATCTAAATACGTTGAATGGCGAGCTTAACACATCGGTCGGCAATGACGTCACCTCTGCCAATCAGCTTCTCTCCGACATTGCCATCCTCAACGGCCAGATTGCCAAGGCCACGGCATCCGGTGGCACGGCCAATGACATGGTGGACTCTCGCGAACAGGATTTGGAAAATCTCGCGAAATTGGCAAACACTCAAACGACCACAAATTCTGACGGAACCATCAGCGTCAGCATTGGCGGGCAGCAACTGGTTTCCGGCAGCAAGCTCTCTGACACGCTGGCAACTTATGATCCGGGCAACGGCCAGTTGCAGGTCCAAACCGCCACTTCGGCGACGCCACTAACGCTTTCTGGTGGTTCCATCCAGGGAACGATTGACGCACGCGACGGCGCGCTGGGAACCCTGCGCAACAATTTGAATACGATGGCCTCGACGCTCATCACGCAGGTCAACTCCATTTACAAAAATGGATACGATCTCAACGGCAACACCGGCGCAGGCTTTTTCACCGGCACCGGGTCCAGCAATATTGGCGTGAATTCCGCTTTGCTCACCGATCCTTCGCAGGTTCAGGCCGCAGGCGTTGCCAATGCCACCGGAGACAACTCGGTCGCGCTGGCGCTGGCGCAGCTGGGAAGCCAGTCCATAAGCGCGCTCAACAATCAGACCTTCAGCAGCGCCTGCTCTCTGGACGTTGAGAATTTTGGCAATGCTCTGTCCAATGCAAACGATCAGGTGAACAATTATAATTCCGTCAACACCATGTTGTTGAACCAGCGCGACTCTGTCAGCGGCGTTTCGTTGGAACAGGAAATGGCGAATTTAATCACCTTCCAAAAGGCCTACGAAACCTCGGCGCAAATCATCACCACCGTCAACGAAATGTTGACGACGGTGGTGAATATGAAGACCAGTTGATTTTGATAAACTTTCAAACCTAACAAATTATGCGCATAGCCGGCACCTCATATATGGATTCAATGGTCAACACATTGAATCTCATGTCCGCGAAGGAATACCAGCTTCAGAACCAGGCTTCGACCGGTCAGACCATTTCAGCTCCGGAAGATAATCCGGCGGGCATGGCGCAGGCGCTGAATTTGCAAGCCCAAAACAGCGCCGTTACTCAATACTCACAAAACGTTTCCACACTGCAAACCAATGCAACCGTCGCTGGCAATGCCCTGACCTCGCTTCAAACCATTACGGAAAAAGCCAGTGAAATCGCCACCTCTGCGGACGGCACCAGCACGCCGGCGCAGCTACAGGCGGACGCCACCCAAGTCACCCAGTTGATCCAAGAAGCCGCACAGTTAATGAACACCCAGAATGGGAGCCAGTATGTTTTTAGCGGCACAAACTCCAGTCAGGCACCGTTTA
Organism: uncultured Bifidobacteriaceae bacterium; assembly: GCA_964413505.1. Classification (GTDB taxonomy): domain Bacteria; phylum Verrucomicrobiota; class Verrucomicrobiia; order Limisphaerales; family UBA11358; genus UBA11358. The sequence continues at coordinate 1,863 of CAYPTV010000069.1, forward strand.
CGGTAAGCACCGATGCCAATGGCAACGTCACTGCCGTCACATATCAGGGCAACACCAGCGTTTCGCAGAGTGAAATCGCGGACAACACTTCCCTGGCTGTAAATGTGCCCGGCCAAAACAACAGCGGTTCCGGCGCGCGTGGAGTGGTAAGCGACAGCCGCTATGGCGCGGATTTGTTCAACCATTTGATTTCACTGCAAAACAATCTGCAATCGGGAAACACGAGCGCCATCACCTCGACCGACGCGCCGAATTTGAGCAAGGACGACGACAACATGATCTGGCAGGTTGCCAACAATGGCGCTACGCAGTCGCGGTTGCAGGCGGCCGCTTCATTTGCCACCACGCAACAAACCGGATTGCAGCAGGGCCTTTCGACTGTTGCCGGCGCGGATTTGGCGCAGACGCTGACGCAGTTAAGCCAGGCGCAAAATGCCTACCAAATCGCTCTCCAGACCAGTTCGCAAATCCTACAACTGCAACAATCCGTCTTGAATTCATTGCCGTAAATCTATGTCGCCCTTTCAAATTCATTTTGCGATCACGCGCGCGGCAAATTTCGCCGGGTCGAGGTCAAAATTGCCGGGTAACCCAGCCCAGATTTTAAATTTCGCGCAAATGTCCTGTTCGATCAGGCGGTTTTTCTTTGCATTTAAAGCTAATAAACCAACAAGCGACGCCAATTGGCCAGATGGCACAGGCGTTGCTAAACAAAATTTACCATGAATAGTGCAAACGTGATTGAAATCGAGGAACCGGAAATGTCCGAGGCCGCCGCTTGCTGCGAAGTGCGGATGCCGGCCGGTCTGCTGGGATTTGAGCATATCAAAAACTTCCTGCTCATCGCCAAGCCGGCCGAAGCACCGTTCCGCTGGCTTCAGGTGAAAAACAATCCGTCATTGGCATTCGTCGTCATTGAGCCGCTCTATTTTGCACCGGACTACCGGCCGGACATTCCCCAGGCGGACGTGGATTTTCTCGGGTTGACTTCACCGGATGATGCGGTGGTCTACAACATCGTCACAGTGCATGGTTCGCGCCGCGCCACGGTCAATTTGAAGGGGCCGGTGATCATCAACCGGAACACTGGCGTGGCCAAGCAGGTCGTCATCGCCAACGCCGTCGAATATTCCGTTGAACATCCATTGCCGGTCAACGGTGCCGCCTAACCCACAAGGCCATGCTCATCCTCTCGCGCAAATCCGGCGAAAGCATCGTGATAGATGGTCGCATTCACGTGAAGATCGTGCGCGTGGAAGGCGATGTCGTAAAAATCGGCATCGAAGCGCCGTCCGAGGTGCCGGTGCATCGGCGGGAAGTCTATGAAGAAATTCAGTGCAGCAACGAGCAGGCGCTCACCCGCCAAAATGTGGCGCTGCCAAAACTGCCCCTGTCAGGATCGCCGAAACAGGGAAATGAAATTTCAAAAGCTTTATGACAGGCGAAGCAAAACTTTGTGGCCGCAAACCCGGCCGGACAAAAAATTCTGATGCAATCTGGCATTCAAACGACGGCGTGACTGACCACGCGCCGCTGTTCGTGCCGGAGTTGTGTCAGTAAAATGGTCAGCGAATTTCGTCCGTCCTTTGGACGGGACCGCTGGCTCCTTCCTCGGGCGGGCCGATGCAAATCGGTCCGCCCGTAAAGAGGAAAACCAACAAAAATAAATCATGAGCGCCTCCAACCTTTTAACACAGGAACCGTTTCAGACTTTGCCCGATTCACGACCGCGCGCGGTTTCGCTGGATTTTGGAGACTGGCCGCGACAATTTGAATCCGACAATGCGCATCCGCCGGCATGGTTTGAAACCGGCTCAGGACAGCGGCAAACAAAATGTGAGAGGATCGTCAGCCATTACGAAGCCCGCTTGAATGCCGCGAACGGCGCGGTTTTTCATTTCGGTGCCGGCTCCGGCGAAATGATGGAAGCTCTCCGGCAGCATGGTTTTTCCGTCATGGGCTGCGAACCGTCGGAGCACCGTGTGGAACTGGCCCGTCTGTCTTATGGTTTTGACAGGCACACGCTGCATTGCTGCAACTCGGAAACATTTTTGCATTGGATCCGTCGCATCGGGCAGAAGGCACAGGCCATTTTTTTTCGGCACGGTTTTGAACACAACCTCGAATTGCACGCATTGCTGCGCCGCATGGCTGACGTTTTACGCGAGAACGGCCTGCTCATCGCATTGCTGCCGCCGCCTTATTCAAATCATTCGCGTGAGGTTCACTTGAGTTTTGTCAACGAGCTGGCCATCGGCTGCACGTCCTGCAACGGCGGCTTTGAAGTCGTGGAGATTGATTGCAATTTTCAAAACAGGTTCATGGCGTTTGTGCTCCAAAAAACGCCTGCATCGCCGCACAACTTCGCGAGGAACGACACCGCTCATTTTCCCCAACCAATTGCCGCGCCATGAAGCACAAATTGTCTCCCGATCTATGGCAGCGCGACACCTCGCTGCTCCGGGCCGCCAAATTGATTGAATTGAGTGCGGGTCGCGTGCGCGCCGTTTCCTTCGATTTTTTTGACACGCTGGTCTGGCGTCTGGTCGGCAAACCCGTGGATGCCTTTCGTGAAGCCGGTCATCGCCTGGTGCAAAAGCAGAAGTTGCGTCCCACAATTTCAGCCGATGATTATGAAACATTGCGCCGTCTCGCGGAAATGAAGACCCGTGAACGCCAGGCATTAAAAGATGCGACTTGGGAAGACATTAACATCCGCGACATTTACGGGCAATTGGACGCAATTGTCACAGACCCGGCTTCGGGCGTTGAAATTGAACACCAGGTCGAAAGCGATCTTTGCATGTTAAATCCGGTCATGGCCGGTTTCATCCAGCATGTCCGGCATCTCGGTCTCAAGGTCTTGGTCGTCTCCGACATTTATTTTTCCGCCGATCACCTGCGCGGAATTCTGCGGGCGAACCAGTTCGACCCGTCCATCTTCCATGCCATCCTGACCTCGTGCGACACCGGCGTGTGCAAAGGCACCGGCAATCTTTTCCGGCATTTGCTGAAAACGCTGAAGCTCGAAGCCGATCAAGTGTTCCACATTGGCGACAATTTCGGCGCGGACGTGGTTGGTGCCCGCAAGGCTGGCGTGCGCGGCTGCCATTACCAGCAGGTCACGCCTGAAATCAGCACAATCCTTGATCGCGAGAAATTTCTGCTCGGCGGACAATATCCCGTCTTCAATGCCAATTCATTGCGCCTGCTCGCGTCCCGCGCTTTTCAGGAGGATACGGTCGAAGAAAGCTTTGGGCGCATGGGTGCCCTGCTGCTCGGCCCGGTGTTGACCCGCTTCGCCACGTGGGCTTGTGACCAGTATGTTGCCAGCGGCGTGCGGAAGGTTGGGGCGTTCATGCGCGAAGGTGAGTTGTTCGCGCAGATTCTTCAGCGCGAGGCGGACGCTCGCGGCCTGGATTTGGAAATCAAACCGCTCTATATAAACCGCAAGGCCACGGCGCTGGCGGCGCTCGGCGGACTGACGGCAGAGGCGTTGATTGACTGGCTGGTGCGGCGCTCGACATTGCCGGTCAAAACCATCCTGGCTCATTTTGGAATATCACCGGAAAGCGCAAGGCAACTGCCGTTTTCACTTGAAGGAAAAACGGATTCACGGGAACGGGTCCTTCAACTCGCAAAATTTCTTTTCACGCCGGAAATCGCAAAACTCATCGAAGCCCGCAGCGCCGAGGAACGGCGAAAGGTTCTCGACTATCTTCGTCCATGGCTTGAACCGGGCGGTGCCTTCGGGTTGTGCGACATCGGTTACAATGCTTCGGCCCAGGCGCAGTTGAAACGCATCTTCGATTTGGAATCGAACCGGACCCACATGGTTGGATGTTACCTGGTCACGGGCGAAGGCTCCGCCGCGCGCATGTTGGAATCCTTGGATGTGCGGCATTATCTCGGTTCATTCGGTCGTCCAGAACATCTTTACCACGCCTTCCTGCGTTCACCTGCGTTCGTCGAGCAATCATTCGTTGCGCCCGTCGGCACCACTCTGGGCTACGCCCGCCAGCCCGATGGCACGGTGACTCCCATGCTGGATCAAGTTCGTTTCGACGAAGCAACATTGCGACGCCAAAGCCGGTTCAAGGAAGGCGTCGCTTTGTTTCAAAGCCTCTGGCATTGGTTCCGCGCCACCAAACCCGGCGTGCTCGATGGCAGCACAGAATTGTCGCGGCGAATTTTGGCGGACGTGGATTGCGGATTTGCTCCCATCCTCGGCCGGACTGCGGCATTTCCCACGCAATCCGAAGTGGCAAACTTCGGTGCGCTTCCGCTGGATGATTATTATTTCGCCGACTCGTTCAAGCCGATGTGCGGTGCCGGCGACCGCGAAAAGCTCCGCAAACAGGGATATTCTCGAATTCTTGGCGAAGCCGGAATTCACTGGCCGCAGGGTGTTTTCCAGATGGAAAATCCGCGCGCCGCCTCCGATTTTTTTTCGTGCGGCAAGGCGCTGCTCCTGTGCAATTCGAGCGGCGACAAAGATGGCGCGCAACCGGAATTGATGATCGTGGTGCCGCCCCAGCGCGATGCCGGTTCGCTGCGCGAGCGCCTGAATCTGTTGAAACCTGCCTGCAGCCGCAACCCGCATTGCGAAGTCCTTTTGCTGGCGACGAAGGATGACAAGAAAACTCTGGCCGTTGCTCAAGACTTTGCCCACGAAATCAAACGGATACAGGTCATGGAACGCCAGCCGCAGCAAACCGCCATCGAGCAGTTGAACTGCGCCGTGGACAATTCCACGGCACCATTTGTGATCGTCTCTGACGGAAACGCGCCGCTGTCGCCAGGCTGGGACATGGCGATGCTGAATGTCATGCGCTCGGCATCCGATGTCGCCATCGTGTTTCCGTCGCCATTCAATTCGGATGAAAAATCCGCAATTCCTTCGCGTGAAAATATTCTGGATGCAATTCCCCAGACTTTTCTCGTCCGCCGCTCCGCTTTCGTTGAAGGATTGGGTTTGCATGAAAAGCTTGGTCCGGCGGCGGCGACGTGGAACCTCCTGTTCCAAATGCACGATCTGGGATGGAAGACCGTTTTCTGCCGCGAAGCCGCGGCGGAAAGAAAAGTTTCACCCGCCAGCCGGCTGCCGGCGGCGGATGTCAAATTCCTCAAACAAGTGTGGCCGGATTTTGCGGAACGCACCAGGGCAATTATGCAGGATGATCCGGTTGATTCTGCGCCGGCAAAAATTAACGGCGCGGTGGTGGACTGGATCGGCTCGTTCCTCGACCACGGCAGCTTGTCACACGTCAACCGCGAATTGACCGCCGCGCTCCAATCATCTTCCGAAATCTGCCTGAAGAGAATTTCCAACGGCGCCCAGGCTTCGCCGGATTTCGAAAATCTGGCCGGCAAAATTTCCGCCGCCGCTTCAGGCGATGCCGCCGTGACCGTGCGCCACGCATGGCCGCCGGACTGGAAGCGTCCGCAAAACGGCAGGCTCGTTGTCATCCAGCCGTGGGAATTCGGATCGCTGCCGGAACAATGGGTGAAGAATTCAGCCGGCGTTGATGAGTTCTGGGTGCCGTCGCAATACGTCCGCCAGACATATGCCGAATCCGGGGTGGCTGCGGAAAAGCTGGTTGTCGTTCCCAACGGCGTGAATCTGGAAAAATTCAATCCGCAGGCAGCACCGATGAAACTGGCCACGCAGAAGAAGTTCAAGTTTCTCTTCGTCGGCGGAACGATTTTCCGAAAAGGCCCCGATCTTTTGCTCAAGGCTTATCTTGAAAACTTCACGGCGGCGGACGATGTCTGCCTCGTCATCAAGGATTTCGGCGGTGAAACTGTCTATGCCGGTCAGACGATTGAATCGCAAATCCGCGCCGCCCAGTCGCAGCCGGACGCGCCGGAAATTCTTTATCTCAACGCGGAACTGCCGGACGACGCCCTGCCCGGCCTTTACACCGCCTGCGATTGCCTGGTGCTGCCCTATCGCGGCGAAGGATTTGGTCTGCCCGTGCTGGAGGCGATGGCGTGCGGCCTGCCGGTCATCGTCACCGCCGGCGGCGCGACCGATGATTTTGTCCGCGACGAATTCGCCTGGCGCATTCCCGCTGAACGTTGGGTTTTCGGGCATGAAGTCAGCGGCCTGAAACTCGCCGGCGCCGGCTGGCTTTTGAAACCGGATGCGGCCGCGCTTGCCAGGTTCCTGCGCGATGCCTTTGAAAATCCTGCTGAAACCCGCCGGCGCGGAGGAATTGCCGCACAACACGCCAAACAATTTTGCTCCTGGCAAAATGCCGCCAGGATCGCCGCGCAACGCATCCGCGAACTCGCCTTGAAACAGCAGCCCGCCTCATCAATTGAACCGGTGAAATCCGCTCTTTCAAAAAATTCTTCAGCGCCCAAATCGAAAATCACCCTGCCGCCGTGCGCTTTCGTCGGCCATCTCGCCGGGGCGCGGGAATTGATCCGGCAGAAAAAATTCCGTGCCGCCTGGGAATCCGCCCGCTCGGCGCTCGCCAGGCGTCCCTTCCATCCCGAAGCCATCCTGCTGCTCGCGGAAATCGCTCAATCCGTCGGCGACGGTCAATCCGCCAGACTTTGCGCCGAACACGCGCGCCACATCGCACCGGGCTGGAAACCGGCGAAAAAATTCATGAACCAGCGCCTGAAAGGCGGCGCACGACCGGAATGGTTGAAACTGCCGGAGTCCCTCAACTCTCAACCCTCAACCCTCAACTTGTCGGTCTGCCTGATCGTGAAAAATGAGGAGAGGTTCCTCGCCCAGTGCTTGAAATCCGTCCGCGAGATTGCATCGCAGATTGTGGTTGTGGACACAGGCTCGACGGACCGCACGGTGGAAATCGCGAAGGAATTCGCCGCGCAAATCCATGCCTTTGCCTGGTGCGATGACTTCAGCGCCGCCCGCAACGTTGCGCTTGAACACGCCACCGGCCACTGGGTGCTCATGCTGGATGCGGACGAGGAATTGTCCGCCGATGGCCTCGATAAATTGAAGCAGGCGATGAACGACCCGGCGGTTATGGCGTGGCGCCTGCCAATTGTGGACATCGGCCGCGAAGCGGAGGGCTGTTCCTATGTGCCGCGACTTTATCGCAATGCGCCCGGACTGTTTTATGTCGGCCGCGTTCACGAGCAGGTTTTCAGCAGCATCGAAGTCCGCCGCGCCGAATGGGGACTGGAGAACCGCATCGGCGACGCGACGCTCATCCATCACGGCTACACGGCGGAACTGACGCGCGACCGGAACAAGATCGGGCGCAACCTCCGTCTTCTGGAGCGCGCCGTCGGGGAACTGCCGGACGAGCCGCATCTGCTGATGAACCTGGGACTGGAACTGGCCCGGTCCGGCCGTGAAGCCGAATCGCTGGCGCGCTATCAGGAAGCATTCGACAGTTTGCTGTCAAAGCCCGTCGCCGAAATCGTCCCCGAGCTGCGCGAAACCTTGCTCATGCAATTATGCGCGCGGCTGACGGCGGCAAGGCGCTTTGACGAAATTGTGCGCGTGCTCGCCTCGCCGCTGGCCGGCATGAACGGCGGGTTGACGGCGTCCCTGCATTTTTCGCTTGGCCTGGCGCATCTTGAACTGAGGCGGTTCAGTGAGGCCGCCGATCAGATGCGGCAGTGCCTTGCGAAACGCCACCGGCGCGGCCTCGCCCCCATCAACAAGGAAATCAACACCGCCGCCCCGTGCCATTGCCTGGCCGTCAGCCTCCTCAAGCTTGGCGACCCCGCCGGCGCGGAAAAGGCATTTCAGGCGGGGCTGGCCGAAAATGCGGTAACGCCGGAATTGAAGCTGGATTATGCAAACTTCCTCGCGGCGCAAAACCGTCCCATCGAGGCGCTGCAACAATTGAACGCGCTGGTGCAGGCCGACGCCCGCAACGCCGTTGCCTGGCGGCTCGGCGGCGAAATTGCATTGAGCAGGCCGGAATTTCTGGAATTTGCCCGCGACTGGACCGGCGAAGCCATCCGCCATTTGCCGGACGACGGCATCATCGTCGCGCAGCGGGCCGAGGCGCTGCTCCTGGGCCAGGACATGGCGGAGGCGCTGCCGCTTTGGAAGCGCACCGTCAACGGCGAACGCCCGCCGCGCGCCGTGGCCGCCCAAATCCTCTGCGCCACGGCGGCTTCGCAGACGATTGAAGGGCTTTGCGGTCAGGACGAGGAAACCGTGGTGAGCCGGGCGTTTGTGGACTGGTATCGCCGGCTGGTGTCCGTCGGCGCGCGCAACGCCATCATCGGCTTGAATTCACGCGTGGAACTGCTGCGACCAATCCTGCCGGCGGCGGCGGGCATTCTGGACGGCGTCAACGAGGAAACCCGGAAGAATACGCTCGTCTCCGCCACCGAATCTTAGCCGTTTCAATAAGGCTGTGGCCGACAAGCTGGATTGGGTTGATCGGCTGGCCATCACCGTTTCCTCCTCGTCCTCGTCCTCGTCCTCGAAATGCTGATAATAATGGCTGCACTTTTAACAAAAAAGGCGCACCCCATGTTAAAAGAGGGGCCACATCTGTCAAAAGTGAGCCGCCCCCTGCCGCTGGAGGCGTCCCACCTGCCAAAAAGGGTGAAAATCCTGACAAAAGGGGTGAAACACCTGACAAAAGGGACGCATCCCTTTCGATTTTAGATGCATCTAAAATGGTTTGGGGCGCATCTAAATCGAAATAGGGTGCATCTAAGCCGGAACGATTCAGCTTGAAACAGTGAGCACCGTTTGGCGGGCTTGTGGTGAT
>CAYPTV010000070.1:0-10371 GCA_964413505.1 uncultured Bifidobacteriaceae bacterium
TTTTTTTGAAGCCAGAATAATGCCCCGGCCTTTCCCCAGATATGGGGTGAAACCCTACTTGCCAAATCTTTCTTGACGCCCGCCGTCATTTTTAGAAAACTCCTGCTCGCACTCCATGAGCATCCGGGTAACAGTCGGAAGCCTTATTGAAAGCCACTGTGCGAAAAGTTCGCACCCTGACCGGAGACATTTTATACCCCAGACCCGTCCGCTTCCATCGCCAGCGCAATGTTCCCGGCGATGCCCCCAATTACGAAGCACCGCCCCCAATTCGCCAACGTCTGTCCCCAATTTCCCGGCACCTGCCCCCATTTTCCGAACGGCTGCCCCCACGGTCAAAATCTCTGCCCCCGTTTGCCGGATGGCCGCCCCCCATTTCCCGACCATTGCCCCCGATTTTTTTGCGACTGCCCCCAATTTCCCGAGGGTTGCCCCCATTTTCCAGGCTTCTGCCCCAAATTTTTCTGCCGATGACCCCATTTGCAACGGTCTTTTCCCCAGTTATTTAGGCGCAATTGCCGCAAAAATTCGCAAAGACAAACCCTCACCCGTCCTGTCGGACACCCTCTCCCATCGGATGGGTGAGGGGCTTTACTCTCAACCATCAACATTCAACTAAAAACTCACCATGAACAGAATCCACTGCCCCGTCCCGGTCATCACCTACAATGGCAACCTCATCGTCGCCGCCGCGCAGAAATACCCAAAAGTTGCCGCCCGGCTGCCCGCCGGTTATCTCACCGAGACCACCACCGCCCTCGGCAAAATACCCGCCGACGTGACCGGCCAGAAAATTGCCAAGGGCGAAACTGGCAATCTCACCGCCGCGCAGCAGGCCAACTTGGATCAGTTGCTGCATTGCATGGGTCAGGCGCGCAAGACCGCCAAGCTCGCCTTTCCCGGCCAGACCGTGAAACTGCATCAGGAATTTCAAATCGGCATCCACGATTCGCACGAACTGAATGCCGTGTTGAGCCGCGCCGACATCGTTTTGGCTTCCACGCAAACCACCGCAAATTTGCCCGCGATGAAACTCAAAGGCTGGACTGACGCCGAAACGCAAACTTTTACCACCGTGCGCGGCACGTTTCCCGCCAGCACCACCACGCAGCAATCCGGCCAGAGCGACGCCAAAAAGGCGACCGGCGTGAAAGCCACCGACGCCGCCACCGCCTACGAACACATCTTGACCATCCAAAACGCCGCCGACTTGGAATTTCCGGCCACCGACCCGGCCAACGCCCCCGCCCGCGCCGAATTCAAACTGGGCATCTTCCCGCCGGATCATCACGTCGCGCCCGCCGCGCCGACACCGACGCCACCCGCTGCACCTGCGAAATGAAAGCGTGCATTAAAAATCTGTTGCTCCTGTTTTTGTTGTTGGCGATGCCTGTCGTGGTGCAAGCTCAAACCTTCACGAACAGTTACGGCATCTGGAATTACACGTCCACCACCACCAATATCACCATCACGGGCTATACCGGCACCAACACTGTGTTGACGATTCCCAGCACAATCGCGGCCTTGCCGGTCACCAGTATTGGTAGTCGTGCGTTCTTTGGCTCTAGCCTGACCAGCGTCACGATCAGCACGAACGTCACCAGTCTTGGGGGGGATGCCTTCGATCAGTCCGACCTAATCAATGTTACAATCGGGACAAACGTCACCAGTATCGGAGACGATGCATTTGCCAACTGCACAAGCATGATGGCAATCACAGTGACTGCTGGAAATTCATTTTATAGCAGTGTGAATGGAGTGTTGTTCAACAAGAATCAGACAACGCTTATTGAATATCCGGGTGCCATTAGCGGAAGTTACACGATTCCTGGTGGTGTCACGAGCATCATGGACGAAGCATTTGAAGAATGCAGCTTGACCAATGTCACAATTACCAACACCGTCAACAGCATTGGTGACGACGCTTTCGTCGGCTGCACTAACCTGATCTCAATCAACGTAAGTTCAAGCAATCCCTCCTATAGCAGTCTGGCCGGAGTTTTGTTCAACAAGAGTCAAACAACTCTCATTCAATATCCGGGGGGCATCAGCGGAGGCTATACGATTCCCGGCAGCGTTACAGGCATCGGAAACGATGCATTCGAAGAATGCAACCTTACCGGCGTTACAATTCCAAACAGCGTTAACAGCATCGGAAGCTATGCGTTCGAAGAGTGTGGTCTGAAGAGCGTTACAATCCCCGGCAGCGTGATCAGCATTGGAGACGGTGCGTTTGGAAGTTGTTACAGCCTGACAAATGCTGTGATTAGCACAAACGTAACCAGCATGGGACAATATGTGTTCTCTGGCAGTGGTTTGACCAGTGTTTCAATCAGCAACAGCGTCATCGGGGTCGAGGAGTTCTATGGCTGCACCAGCCTGACCAGTGTAACGATGAGCACAAACATTATCAACATCGGTGACGAGGCTTTCGAGTTTTGCTCCAGCCTGACTAATATCACAATTTCAGGCAACGTCACCAGCATGGGGAATTATGTATTTGGAGACTGTTCGAACCTAAAAAGCGCCACGATTGCCAACGGCGTGACCAGCATCGGGGGTTATATGTTCTGGGACTGCACTAGCCTAGCCAATGTGATTATCGGCACGAACGTAACCAGCATTGGAGCATATGCGTTCGAATCTGACAACAATCTGACCAGTGTAGTGATCCCCAACAGCGTCATTGGAATCGGAACCTATGCGTTCGCTTACTGTATCGGCCTGTCCAGTATTGCGATCGGCACAAATGTCATCAGCATTGGAGATTATGCATTCTATACCTGTGCAAGCTTGATGAGCATCACAATTCCCGCCAGCGTAACCTACATTGGAAATCATGTGTTTGACGAATCTTTATCATCCGGCTTGACCAATTTTTATTTCCTCGGCAATACCCCAAGCATAGGAAGCAGTGTTTTTTTTGGAGACAACAATGCGACAGTCTATTATTACGCAGGAACCGCAGGCTGGAGCTCAACCTTTGGCGGTCTTCCGACAAAGCAGGTTAACGCGCTAGTAATTACCACAACTTTATTGGCAAACGGAACCAACGGCGCGGCTTACAGTCAGACATTGGCAGCATCCGGCGGACAGCCGCCGTATAGTTGGTCATTGTTGACTGGTGGATTGCAATCCGGGTTGACTTTGGCAACGAGCGGCTTGATTTCTGGAACGCCAACGGTTGCTGGAACTTCCAATCTCACCATTCGCGTGACCGATGCTGCATCCTCCATGGCGACACAATCGCTGGCTTTGACGATCAACCTTGCAACTTTCACAACCAACAACAACACGTTCTCATATATTTCCACCACCACCAATGTCACAATCGCAGGCTATTCTGGTTCAGGCGGTATAGTAGTGATCCCCACTACGATCATTGGCTTGCCTGTGACCAGCATCGGGAATTATGCATTTCAATACAGCATCACCCTGACCAGCATTACAATCCCAAACACAGTAACAAGCATTGGAACCAATGCGTTTTATTATTGTTACTATCTTACCAACGCTGCGATTCCAAGCAGTGTCACCAGCATCGGGCAAGGGGCGTTTGAGAACAGTGCCCTGACTAGCGTTACGATTAGCAACAACATCATCGGAGACTATGAGTTTTCCGGTTGCGAGAGCTTGCCCAACGTCACGATTCCAAACACCGTAACTAACATCGGGCAGTATGCGTTTAATCAATGTAACAGCCTGACTAACATCACGATTCCCGGCAGTGTCATTAGCATTGGAATCGCAGCTTTTAATTATTGCTTCAACATGAGCAGTGTCGTAATGAGCAACGGCGTCACCACCATTGGGACTTTGGCATTTGCTCAATGCCAAAAACTATCAAGCGTCACGATTCCCGGCAGCGTCACCACCATCGGAAGCGCTGCATTCAGTGCCTGCCATGTCCTAGCCAACATCACGATTCCTAACGGAGTTGCCAGCATAGGATTTGAGGCGTTCAGCGGCTGCTCACTGACCAATATCATTATCCCCAACAGTGTCACCAACATCAGCCCTGCCTTCGGTGATTGCTACAGTCTGCCGGCGATTACGGTGTCTGCTGGAAATTCATTTTACAGCAGCTTGAATGGGGTCTTATTTAACAATAATCAAACCACCCTTGTTGAATATCCAGCCGGGACAAATGGAAGTTACACAATTCCCAACACCGTCACCAACATAGGAGACTGGGCGTTCGACGATTGCACCAACTTGACTGGGATTACGATCCCCAGCAGTGTTATCAGCTTCGGACAGTATTCTTTCGCTGACAGCGGCCTGATCAGCATAATAATTCCAGCCAGTGTCACGAGTATCGGGAATCATGCGTTTGACGTTTCGAGTGTAACCCCTCCCAATGACATGATCAGTATTATTTTCAATGGCAACGCCCCAAGTATTGGAACCAATGTGTTTTCGGGTCAAAACATAGCGACGGTTTATTACTATGCGGGAACCACTGGTTGGAGTTCAACCTTTGGTGGTCTTCCGACCAAGGAGTTGGGTATTCAATCAGCGAAGCTGGCCAATGGTCAGTTCATGCTCACATGGAGCGCGGTCAGTAATGGCGTCTATCAATTGCAATACAAGACGAACTTGCTCCAAACGAACTGGATTAACGGCGGCAGCATCATCACCGCATCCAACACGGTGTTGTCCGCAACCAACGCAATCGGTGCAGATCAGCAGCGATTTTACCGTGTCCAGCAGCAATAAAACAACATAACCGTCAAGAAAACTCGATTATGAAAATAAATGTCAGAACCCTGAAAACAATCGCACTGGCCGTTGGATTAGCGGTCTTTGTAGTCAGTTGCGCTTCTGTGCCGGATGCGTCTCCTGAACAAAAACAGCAGGCGTTGAGCTTTTCTCCGCCACCAAACATGGCCGGACTTTATGTGATCCGCCCTTATCACATCGCAGGTTCAGCCGTCAGTTGGGTCGTCAAACTTGATTATCAGGATTTCGGTTCACTTGGCACAAGTTCCTATCTGTATAGTGCGGTTCTGCCAGGCAAGCATTTTATTCGCATGGGTGTGAATGGTGACTATGGAATGGAGACTTTCGTGGCGGAGGCGGGCAAAAATTACTACTTCACGATGAAGCCCAGCCTGTCCGGGCATATATTTGACCAGATTTCCGAAACGGAGGGTCAGCAGGATGTCCGCGACTTTAAGATGAGCGGAGCCAGCAGTTACAAGGTGCCGTTTAATCCTTGATCAACCATGAGAACGATAAAAGTCATTTGGATGCCAATCGCGTTCCTCGGCCTGTGCCTTTCTTTATGGGGTTGTGCATGGAATCATTATACAGAGGGCAGCGTCTTTGACGCCTCCGACGTTAATCAGATCGTGAAAGGAAAGACGACAACGACCGACCTCATGAATATTTTGGGCACACCTTATTCCAAAACGCCGATAGCCGACGGTGGTGAACAATGGTTTTATTTCTGTTCCAGCAATTTGGATACTGCTGGCGGAGTTCCGACTCTTATGGTGGGGAGTTCGACAAAACAACAAAAAAACATCACCATTTTAGTCAACGAAGACAAGATTGTTATGGATTACAAGTTAGGCGAAGGACCGATTATTAAAACAACGGAAGAGGTGACTTGGCCTTTGGGCATACCTATCGTGATCGGCACGCAGACCACTACAAATTCAAAACCTGAAGGTGTAAGTCCCAAGAATTGACTTAATTCCCATTGAGCTAGATTTCGTTTTGCCTTCGGCTCACGGCACGGGCAGTTCATCAAAGATTTTCTGTATGACCGTTTCGCTGGTTTTTTCCAACGGCCCCGGCTTCGCAGGTGATGGCCTCGCGGTGGCGCAACACGTCCATGCCGATGCTCTTCACGTCTCCCGACGCGACGAACGGAACGCGGACCAGACCGAGGAAACCAGCCCCGCACCTTTTACAATGGTTTTCAGCCACGAAGGTTTTTCGGCGGCGGGCTCAGGCTCCTTTTTGTGCCGGAGTGAGGCAATGCCGGCAATCAATGTCGCGGCGGCGGTTGCCAGCGAGCTGACCGTGCCCACCTGATTTGCAAACGAATGGACTTTGTCCGAAATCGTCTGCAATTCCTGGGCGAGTTGCGCGCGGTTCAACTCGCTTTCGGCGATCAGCAGTTGTTTCCGCGATGCGAGCGGATTCATGCGATGATTTTTTCCAGACATTCGCGGTCTTTGCGCAGTTGATCGAGCGTGGCGGAAAGCATCTGCCAGTTGCGCAGCAGCCCGATGAGCCGCCGGTAAAGACAAATCCCTGCGGCGGCGTAAAGTGCGGTCAATATCAGGAGCACGGCCACGGGCGACCATGACCAAAGCAAAATCACGATGGCCGCCGTGAGCGTGAGTCCGGCAAGCAGGCCGAATGCCGCCACGCCGAGCGCCAGAAGAAACGCGAGCAGCCGGCGCTCGTGTTCTTCCTGCACTTCCACCGCCAGCAGTTCGAGCCGGTTTTCCCCGATGGTCAGCAGCCGCCGCGCGAATGTTTTTGAGGTCGCGGCCAGTTGCCCGAAGCTGACGGTGGATGTTTCCATGATGCGATCAGTCGCGGCTGGAGCAGCGGCGGGCGAGCATGAATCCGATGAGTGCGC
This sequence comes from uncultured Bifidobacteriaceae bacterium, assembly GCA_964413505.1. GTDB lineage: Bacteria > Verrucomicrobiota > Verrucomicrobiia > Limisphaerales > UBA11358 > UBA11358. The sequence goes on from CAYPTV010000070.1 coordinate 6,602, forward strand.
CGACGCCGACGCCGATGGCGATGGCCTGATACGGATTCTCGCGGATGGTCTGGTCGGTGACCTTGGCGCCGGCGACCGCCTTGTCGCGGACGTTGCCGGCGATTTCCTTGGCGCGTTCCAGCGCAGAGGCGAGGCGGTTGCGGGCGGCCCCGACTTTTTCCCCGGCCACGTCGGCGGTGGCGGCCATCAACGCGCGGGCGTCTTCGGCCAGTGATCCAATGTCGTTGTGGGTTGCGTGCGTTTCTTTGTTCATATTTTCTTTTTTTTGTTTGTTTCTTTGTTTGACGGTAAATTTTCCTTGGCGGCGAGATGATCCCCGGCCCTGGCTTCGGTAAAGCGGTCGTTTATCAACGGCAAATTTTCCGCGTCGGACAGGTGGGCGGCTGTCGGCGAACTGGCCACATGCAAAACCGAATTTTTTCCGCCAAACGGATTCGCCACGGTCTCGCGCGCGTGCGGGTCGGGAATCCATTTGCCGTCCACGACGAGGCAGTATTCGTAGGTGCCGGGCGCGAGGGCGGTTTCCTTCCACCAGTTGCCGACGCCGGAGGAATGGAGCGTCTTGGCCTCGGGCTGCCAATGGTTGAAGGTTCCCGCGATGCAAACGGTCCTGGCCGTAGGATGCGTGTAGTCGAAACGGACCGGCACAAGCTGCGTGGACGGTGCGTTGTCGTGATTATGATTATGTTTCATGGCTGTAAATGGAATAGCTTAGTTGTTTGAAGATAGTTTAACCGGCTCTGCAATCCCGTTGGTGTTATAGAAAGGCCGCACGTTGTAGGCGCGATAAACTCCGCCGATATAAGTCGGCTGGCCGAAATCAGGCCATTGATCCGCCTTGAAATGCGGCGCGTCGCCCAGCATTTTCTTCGAAACGTCGAGATGCAGGACTTGCTGATCCGCGGTGTATCGGGTTCCTGTTTCGGTATGAGGGGAGGCGGCCGAGGAATCGGCCATCTGGTTGCCGTTCTGATCCACAGAGCGCGGCAAGTTCAACGTGTTGTCGCCGGACACCATGTCGCGCCGAAGGTTGTTCCGTTCCGAGGCGAATTGGAGCGCGGTGGGCGGAACGGGGCTTAGCTCGCCGCCCATCCCGAGGAATCCGCCGGATGAAATGATGACCGCAACGATGCGGCCCGTTGGCAGGTCCACCAGCAGGTTCTGCACCTTGCCGAGATTCTCTTCCTGCAGGTTGTTGACCGGCAATCCCATGAGGCTGCTTGCCTTCTGGAGGCCGCCCATCTGCGTCCAGCTTTGGGGTGTTTGATCCACGTTGCGGGTTTTGTCCTCGGTGTGCCTGCCGTCCGTGTTGTTTGTCATCTCCTCGTTGCGGAGCAATGTCCTGGCAAGCGTCCCGTCGGTGTTTGTGATCCAGGCATCACGGCGGGAGGCGATAAAGTAAGGATGTTCGCCAAAATAAACGTAGAGTTCCGTCAAGCGGTTGGACTGCGAGCCTTCGTTCCAGGTCTCGGGTTCAAACTTGGGCGCCATCTTGAGTTTCTCATGGGTGACATCCAGTTGAAGTATTTTATCATCGGCATCGTGATGCAGGTCCGGTGACGGGACCGCCGTCATCATGCCGTCCATGCCGGAAAATGCGCCGGTGGACAAAATCACCTGGACCACCCGGCCGTGTTCCACATCCACGACGAGATCCTGCACCGTGCCGATGGTTTCGCCCTGGTAGTTTTTGACCGTCATCCCGATGACATCGCTGGCTTTGAGCGCGTCATTCATCCGGTCCACGCGCGCCTGCGACGTGCCCTGGCGGGGGGAGCCGATTTGATCCGTTGTTAGATTTGTTGTTTCCTGCGCGGGCGCAGTGAACGCTAGAACAGACGCGGCGGTCGCGCAGAGGATGATTTGATATTTTCGTTTCATATGATTTTTTTGTTAAATTGTCTGGTGTTGTAAGGTGATAGTTTCCCTTGTCATGTGTTGATAATAGGACGCGGGCTGCGGGGATGAAATGGGGTGTTACCCTACCGGCAATTTTACCGGACCGGCTTCCGGCCCGCCGCGTCATCCCTCAAACATTGAACGCCAGACTTTTTTCCAGTGCGTCCGTTCGAGTTCATGACGCCGGAAACCAATCGTCCTGGCTCTCGCCTTCAACCAGAGCGGCGCGGGGCCGCATTGATCAGGGAAGGTCCGGTTTTCTTTCCGGACAACCGGGGCCACAAGAAGAGTGTTCATGATTTTGATTCCGCGCTTGATTCTTCAGGCAATCACAAAGCGCTCTTGTCCGCGAAACTCGATCAGGTGCGCCTTGATGGCGAGCCGCACGAATCCCCTGGCCTTGCGCTTGTCGCAGCCTTCATAGACGCACGCCACGAATTCGCCGAATGTCAGGGATTTCTTTCTGCAATTATTTTTCATGCTTTGAAGTATAAATCATCACGCTGCGCGGATGACATGGGGTGTTCTCCCCATAAGTCATCTTTTTGAATACAATCAATGGAGCGGGTCTGCGGCAGGAGGACAGTCATCCGCAAAACTGTAAATCTGTTGCCGGCAATCAAGGGATGGTGATGAAGGCGCGGTAGAAGCGCTGGGGCACAGTTGTCATTGCGTTGGTGTCGGTGAAGTTCCAACTGTTGGTCGTCGGAGTATTCGTGGCGATCATTGTCCAGTTTGTGGGGGACAGGTTCGGACTGGATTGCAGCGTCACGAGAAAATACGGCGAGGTGTTGAGGACGACAGTAGAGTTGGTGTGTGTTCTGGAGATGCCAGTAAAGATGGGGGCTGCTGGCGTCGGCAGTGTGCCGTCGTCGCCGTTGAAGGTGACGGCTCCATTCTGTGCCAGTGCCCGGCCGTCCATGGTTGAACTGGCGTTCATCGTGATGGATGCATACGCCATGACGGTTCCCTCGAAGACCGAGTGGGTGCCAAGCGTCGCCGAACTGCCGACCTGCCAGAAAATGTTTCTGGCCTGGGCGCCGCCGGTCAAGATGACCCTGCCGCTGACGGCCACGGTGAGCGTGCTCGCCATCTGGAAAACCCAGACGTCATTCGGCCCGCCATTGAGCGTGAGATCCCCGGTTATATCATACGAGCCTGACGGGGATTGATAGACGCCGGCGACCAGGGTTTTGCTGCCGAGTTCGGCACCGGCATTGATGCCTCCGGGAAGTTGAGCCGGACTGGCGGCGATAATCGCGGCGGTCAAGTCGAGTTGGGCCTGGGCGGCGACCCCGTCCGGGTCGCCGTTATAGATTGTGCCGTTGATCTTTCCCGGCGGGATTCCCTGCGAACCAACCGGAGACAACCCGACATCACCATTGATGATGCCGCCACCTGTTGTTGTGGTCGTGGAGGTAGCCAGAATCGTGAAATGTGCGGCTGATCTTAAATTGATAGGCGCCGGCCCCGCCGCCATCAATGTCTGTTGCGCGGCCATAATAACAACCGCAAAGATAATTCCCATGAGCATCTGTTTTGTTCCGCTCATTTTTAGTGTCCGGAAATCGTGCGGGGTGAAAGTGATGTGTTTCATGATGCGACTTTAATCAACTGGGCTGCACTTTCCCATGGGGTGTAACCCTACTTTGTCCCCATGTGTTAAACATTATTCGGATGTCAATTTGGGGTGGTAATGAACGCCTGGTAGAAGCGATGGGTCACGGTTGCCGTTGCGTTGGTGTCGGTGAAAGTCCAGGGGCTGGTGACCGGGGTGTTCGTGGCAATTGTCGTCCAGTTCGTGAAGGACAGGTCAGGACTGGATTGCAGCGTCACGAGAAAATACGGCGAGGTGTTGAGGACGACAGTAG
>CAYPTV010000071.1:0-10349 GCA_964413505.1 uncultured Bifidobacteriaceae bacterium
CGCGGAAGGCGCTCAAGTGCGTGCCGCCGTCGCTGGTGTATTGGCCGTTGACGAAGGAATAAAACGTCTCGCCGTAACGCGAATTGCTGTGCGTGAAGCAAAACTCCAGCGTCTTGCCCGCGTAATGCAGCGGCGAATAAATCGGCTCGCTGCCGTCGCTCGCCAAGTCTTCCATCACCAGATCCATCAGGCCGTGGCGGGATTGAAACACCTTCGGCTCGGCCAGTTCCGGCGTTTTCAAAATCAGTTTCAGCCCGGTGTTGAGATAGCTGTAATGGCGCAACCGGCGCTCGATGTGTTCGAGGCGGAATTCACTATCCTTGAAGATTTCCGGGTCCGGCTCGAACTCAATGAACGTGCCGTTCGGTTCCTTCGTCTTGCCGGTGTCTTCCTTCTTCAGCTTGCCGATTTTGAAACTCGCCTCGGCAAACTCGCCGTCGCGGTGACTGCGCACGAAAAAGTTTTTGGACAGCGCGTTGACCGCCTTCGTGCCAACGCCGTTGAGGCCGACGCTGAACTGAAACACTTCGTCGTTGTATTTCGCGCCGGTGTTGATCTTGGAAACGCAGTCCACGACCTTGCCGAGCGGGATGCCGCGGCCGTAATCGCGCACCGCCACGCGGTTGCCTTCGATGTTGATCGCGACCTCCTTGCCGTGGCCCATGATGTATTCGTCAATTGCGTTGTCCACGACCTCCTTGAGCAGGACGTAGCAGCCGTCGTCGGGATGCGCGCCGGTGCCGATGCGCCCGATATACATGCCCGTGCGCAGCCGGATATGCTCCAGCGAGGACAGCGTCTTGATTTTGCTCTCGTCGTAAACAGGTGTCGGTTTTTCAGCCATAGAAATTCGAGTCAGGAAGATGAATCAAAACCGGTGCGATTGAAAACAACAAATTCACTGGACCGCGTTTTCAAAATGATCTGCCCCGCTGATTTGACCCGTATGTGGGCAAAAAATTTCGGAGATTTGAAGAACAAAATGGCCGGCGTGGGCGTATCTGCCAACCGACCGTTCAAACACCGGCAACTGCTTCTGTCTGCGACCGTCAGCCTGCGCCGTTTTTCTGCCGCCATCGGCCGGGGCTGGTGCCGAAGCGCCGGGTGAACATGAGATTGAACATGCTCAAGGATTTATAGCCGCTCTCCAGCGCCACCTCCACCACCTTGGAATTGCTCGTGGCCAGCAGTTCGCGGGCGCGGGCCATCCGGATCTCGGCGCGCTGGTCGCTGAATGATATGCCGACGAGTTCATGAAAGGTCCGGCTTAAATGTCGTGGCGTGCAATTGGTTCTCCGTGCCAGCTCGCTGAAGCTCAACTCCGCCAGTTCGCTGGGCGGCGTTTTTTGCAAGAGAGAGCGCAGGCGCGCCTTGGCGTCCGGCGGTTCTTGCGGCACCACGGATGACTCCATTTCGCAGCCGAGGGCTTCCACGAACAACTGGATCAACTTCAGTCGGAACATCAATCCGGATGAACGGTGGTTGGCGCATAATTCCTTCATTTTGACCGCCGTCTCGCTATCCGGCGAAAGAATGCGGATGACGCCTTCTTTCTTGGCGGCGGCCAGCTTTAGAAAATCCTGCTCGCCCAGGGTGATCAGCCCGGTGAGGCGCGCGGGAATCACGTTGAACACATGAAGCGACATTTTTCCCAGTTGGCTGGCCCGGATGATTGTCCTTGCCAGTCCCGCGACGAGCAGCACCGCGCCGGTTTCCAATTCCGTGCTTCCCTGCGCCTGCAGGCAATAACCGCTGCCGGCGCAGACTTGCATCAGAGACCAGCCTGACGAAGCCGGCAGCCACTCCGCACCGGGCAGGAGTGACAATTCCTCGACGACGAGGTGCGGTTCATACTGGCGCGGTTTCTTTTTCATTTGTCCATAAATTTTTTCAGCCGCCAGCCTGAAAGCGTCATCTGGTTGAAAGAAAGCCGGCTGGAAGCGCCGGCGTTCAACATTGCCTTGATCTGGCTTGGGAACTTTAGACGAAGGAGTGTTACATATGCGTGCCGGTCTTGAAAAAGACTGGAAACTTTTTTGACCGGCTTCAGCCCGGCTTTCCTGCAATTGTGCCGGGAAGCGCCTTGCCCGGTCAGCCCCGGCGGTCTTTGTTTCCAGATTGTCACCATTCTGACGGCAGTTTGTAATACAAATTCTCCAGCCTTCGTCCGTGCAATTTTTCAAGCCGACATCTTTCTGAACCAACCATGGACAGCCGGGTGTTGCTGCATTCTCGGATTCGGACCGGGAAGAAATGCAAACCATCGCGCGAAATAATGTCCATGCGGCTAATTGCCACGACTTTGATGACCTTGTCCGCCAACGCCTCCGCCCGCGCGATACCAGGAAAAACGCGCCGGTTTCCGGCTTTGATGTTGCTGGTTTGCTGGATGCCGGTGGCTGTCTGGAATCTGGCGGCGGCGGAATCGGACGGCGTTGCCGCAAACCCGGTTCTCAATGAAAAAAGGGCGGACGAACATTTCAATGTCCGCAATTATGCAGTCAGAGGGAACGTGCAGTTCGATGCCGGCACCCTTGCCGCGATTTTTTCGCGGCACACAGGCACGGACATTGACTTGAAGGAAATCGTCCGGGCGGCGGCGGAGTTGCAATCGGAAAATCGGCGCCAAGGCCATCCGGAAATCAGTGTCGCCATCATGCCGGAGCAAATCACCAACGGCCTCGTCACGCTGAATGTTTTTCAGGCGGCATATCCGCAGATAGTGGTGTCCGGCGAACGGTATCTCGATTCGGGCGAGATGGCGGAAGCGATCACCATTCCGCCATTTGTTGCGCCGGCTGTTTCAAATCAGCAGCCGGTCGCCAGCGCCGCCACAAATGCCGTTTCTTCCGCGCTGGTTGTCAATCATCCGCTTGTGCCGGCCAGCCCGGAAGAACTTGCGAAAGCGCGCGCCGCATTGTTGCAAGCGATGACGAATGGAACAGACACGCGCATTCATGTGATTTCTACAAATGCGGGACCGAGGTTTGAAGTCGAGAAATATGAGGTCATGGGCAATTCGGTTCTCACGCCGAAGATCATCGGCATGACCTTGACCAACATTGACGGCGCGTTCGGAACAAATGTCAGCTTCGAGGGGATTCGGACGGCGGTCACACAATTGCAGGGAGCCTATTCGGAACGCGGCTATGTGACGGTTTCCGTGGGACTGCCGCAGCAAAAGCTGACCAATGCGACCGTGAAGGTTCAGGTCACGGAAGGACGGCTGGCCGACATCCTGGTCAAGGGCAACCGTTATTTCAGTTCCAACAACGTCATGCGCGCGCTGCCCGGCCTGCATACGGGCATGATTTTGAACGGACCCATCTTCAATGCCGAGCTGAACCGGGCCAATGCCAGTCAAGACAGGCAAGTCTATCCGGTCATCAGTCCCGGTCCGGATCCGGGCACCAGTGATCTCTCGCTCATGGTGAAGGATCAATTTCCTTTGCACGCCAAGGTGGAACTCGACAATGAAAGCTCGCCCGGCACGCCTGATCTGCGGGTCAATTCGTCGGCCGTCTATGATAATGTCTGGGGCTTGAACCATTCCCTGGGTCTGCAATACGGATTTTCGCCGCAACAATTTAAAGACGGGGACTGGCCATTGTATGACGAACCGCTGGTGGCCAACTACGGATTGTTCTACCGCCTGCCGCTGGGCAATCCGCAATCCATTGACGACATGATTGCGAGCAAGCCCGGCAGCTTCGGTTATGATGAAGCCACCCATAAGATCAACCTGCCGCCACCCACCGGCCAGCCGGACATGACCGTCTTTGCGAGCCGTTCGACCATAGACACCGGGCTTCTAAGCCTCTCCTCCACACCCATCGTTACGACGCCCAGCCTTTCGATAAGCCAGCAAAATGTCCAGCAGGACGTGACGGTGAATCAGGACATCGGTGCCCGGTGGAGCGTTCCAATGGTGACCCCGGACAATGTTCAACTTAATTTTTCCGGCGGCCTGGACTATAAGACTTACCAAGTGAGCAGCGACAAGACGAATCTGTTCCAGTTCAACCAGGTGGCATATAATGCGGTCACACTCGCACCCACGTCCACAAACAGCAGCACCATTCCCTCGCCCGTGCCGGCAACGGTCAGGCAGATGCAGTATCTGCCCTTGTCGCTCCGGTCTGATGCCAACTGGCGTGATCCTCTCGGCACCACTGCCGTTGGATTGGGATTGAGCATCAATCCATGGTATGCCAGCCAGAGCTATATCAATGGCGTCGCAACGGCCACCGGCAACAATTCCCTTCAAGGCATCACGGATTCACCAAAGTCAACCGGCTTCTGGGCGGTGCTCAACCCCACTTATACCCGGACTTTTATGTTCCTCACAAATTGGATGACGTCTTTCCACGCAGACGGCCAGTGGGCCAGCGAGCCATTGATCAGCAACGAACAGTTTGGCATCGGCGGCGTCAACAGCGTGCGCGGCTACCATGAAGGCGAGTCGTTCGGCGACACCGGCTTTCATCTGTCGTTGGAACAGCACACCCCCACCCATGTGGTGGGCATGGTTCATGGAGACACCCCGCTTTCCTTGAGCGGCTCGGTTTACATGGACTATGCGTCAGTCTATCTGCTGGATCCCCAGGGATTCCCGTCCAACACCAGGCTTTGGGGCACGGGCTTGGGAATCGCCGCCGCGCTCGGCTCCCACTGGCAGGCCAGTTTTTTGTTTTCGTTGCCGCTGATCAGCACCACCGTCACGCCCCGCAACGAGCCGTATTTTAATTTTTCAATGACGGCGCAGTTCTAATTCACATGATTGTAACCAAAAATAATTTTGACCGGGCCGTTTGGAATGATATGGGTCTTTGGCGGTTGGAACCGGGCCTGAAATGAAACGCATCATCTGAAACGCATCATCAAATACAGTTTAGCTCGTCGTTCTCGCCGGACAACTGCCATGGCGTTGCTCCTGCTGGCATCGTTCTGCTGCCGGCTTGAAGTGCATGCCAACCCGGCGGGCGGCTCCGTCAGCCAGGGCAAGGCTTCCATCAGCGGCATCGGTTCGCCATCGGTGACCATCAACCAGACTTCCGCCAACGCCTTCATCAACTGGCAGAGTTTTAATATCGCTCCTGGCGAAATCACGACTTTTAACCAGCCCTCGTCCTCCTCGGTGACTTGGAATTACATCAATGACCCCGGCGCCCCGAGCGCCTCGACCATAAACGGAAACATCAACGCCAACGGATATGTGATTTTGCAAAATCCAAACGGGTTCGCAATTGGTGGCACCGCGACCATCACCGCGCACAATTTGATCATGACCACGGCCTCCACTCCCGCCATTGACCTTTCCAGCAGCGGCCCCTGGTCTTTTAGTGCGCCGCCGCCCTCAGCCAAAATCGTGAATTACGGCCAGATCAACATCACCGGTGGCGGCTCGGCGTTCCTGATTGCGAGCGACATTGAAAACAACGGAACCATTTCCGCACCGTCTGGAAAAATCGGCCTTTATGCCGGTGAACAGGTTTTGGTTTCTTCAAGCCCGGATGGCCGTGGATTAAGCACCGAGGTTACCCTTCCCACGGGTTCGGTGGACAACGAAGGCAAGTTGATTGCCGATGCCGGGAGCATTGTTGCACAGGCAAAGACGGTCAACCAGGGCGGATTGATCCAGGCCGATTCCGTCCAAAACATCAATGGAACAATTGAGCTTCTTGCCAGTGACAGTGTGAATCTGGGTGCCAGTTCGGCCATCTCGGCGCATGGTGATGCCACCGGCACAAGTTCCGGCGGCTCTGTCGTCGTAAAGTCGGACAATAATTTTTCAGACCAGGCCGGTTCCAGCATAAACATTTCCGGTGGTGCGCAGGGCGGCAACGGTGGACAGGTGGAAATATCCGCGCCGCAGATGGGATCCCTCCAATCGGTCGTCAATGGACAGGCGGCATCAGGTTTTACAGGCGGAACACTGACCATTGATCCGGCAGACATCTGGCTGGCTTCAGCCGATTCAGACCCCAGTGCTCCTGCCGGTTATACCGTCATCAATGTCAACAATTACAACGGCCTTTCCACAATAAATCTTCAGGCGGATGATGACATCACTTTGAACACGTTTTGGACTTTGACCGATCCGGGGGGGTTGGCCACGTTGACCTTGTCGGCCGGGAACAACATCACTTTCGAAAACGGAACAGGCATCATTGCCGGGAATAACTGGAGCGTGAACCTCACCGCCGGCACGGCGATGACGGGTTCCACAACCACTTCGGGCAACGACGGCATTTATCTCGACGGCAGTTCCTTCCTTCAAACCGCAAACGGAGACATCACTCTCAAGGCGGCCAATGAAGTCCAGGTGGGCTGGATGGGCGTGGATACCGGCGCAGTGAACAGCGGCACCGGCAGCATCACTACCACGGCTGGAGGAACTTCCGGAGGAAACATTAAAGTGACCGCGACCTATGGCGATGTGAATACCGGTTCAGATGGCAATACTGGTTCAGATGGCAATGGTTTTGTATACACGCAGCTCAGTGGGCGACATCAGACAATCATACTGCCACCTTACTATACGGTTTCCCCCGATCTCGGCGGAATTAGCACGGCCGCCGGTGGCAACGTCAACATTAAAGCTGGTGGCAATGTATTCAGTTATTTTCCGACTGATGCCGAAAGCGATGATGCTGGAACCGGTGCTTTTGGCTCCGGAGATGTCACGATTACCGCCGGTGGCAATGTCTATGGTCATTATGTGCTGGCCAACGGCACGGGCACCATCACCGCCGAAGAGGGAGTCGGGGCCACTATCGTGAACGGCAATGTTGTGCAGATCCCATTTGCGCTCAGTCTCATTGATGGCACTTGGAATGTGAATGCGCCCAACGGAAACATTTATTTGCAGGAAGTGCGGAATCCAAATGGAGTTTTTAACAGCGCGAATAATGCCAACGCTGCTCATTTATTCGATTATGCTTCCGATGCCACGGTCAATCTTGATGCAGGCATTGGCGTGTATTTGACCGGAACCAGCCAAAATGTTTCGCGGCTGGATAAGACGGTAGATGACGTGCCGGTGATATACCCACCGATTTTGAACATCACCGCCGGGTCAGGTGGCGTGAATCTGGACGGGAACGTGACCTTGTTCCCTTCGGCGGATCAAAATTTGACCATCACCACCACGGGAGGCGGCAGCCTGTTTGCGCCCGATGAATTTGGGACACCAATTGAACTGCTCATGTCGGACAGCTCTCAAACCAGATGGGTCGCTGGAACGACGACGAGCAGCGGCTCCAGCAGCGGCTCTGACGGGGTTTTCAGTGACACGGACCATGGCACGGGTGTGCCGGTTCAAGCCGCCAGTTCCGTTTCTACGGTTCTCAACATCTCCGGCAACATGGAAAACATTCTCCTCCTCACCAGCAAGGCAACGCAAATCACAGTGGATGGCAACATGATTGGCTGCGGTTTTTCCGGGCAGAATTTGCATCCCAGCGATGTCACCTCCATCACGGTATTGGGCGAGATTTACAATCAAAGTCCTTATTCGTTTGTTTATGGCGTCAGCATTCCCGCCATTCCCACCACGGACCTGCTGCCCGGCATGGCCGAATCGTGGGATGATATTTTCACCCTGGCATTAAATCCGACCGCAATCGAAAATCTCACTGAAATCAATGGCATTCCTCTCACCGACATTGCTCTCACGACACAATTGGCTTATTCTGCCATACAAAGCGCCTCTTTGTTTGGAGTTGCAAAAATAAACGGACAGTTGTTTGGATTCAATCCAGGCTTTGTCTATAACCCGTCCACTGGACGGCTCGGTTATATCGGCGAAATGAGCCAGTCCGTGGAGTCGGCGTTGGGAACGCCCAACTCCAAAGATGGAGAATCAATCACCCTATTGAAACTCGTCAATGGTCTGCCGGTGCTAGATCCCACAGGCCATTTTGAGACGGATACCTACTATTGGGCTCCTGCGACAGACATCGGAAATTGGAATACTTCGACAGATCCTGGGAAAGAGGTCGGATCACTTAGCTATGACAGTTATCACATAACCGTTGGTAACAATTTTGATGAATATTCGCCCGCGCCAAACAACGTCGGTCTTGGCTATCGCATTGGCGGCCCCGGCGAGTTCGACATTGATGCCGGCTCGATCGAACTGGGCAACACTTACGGCATCCTTTCCTGCGGCGTGGTTGACCCGCAAGGAGGAAAGAACCGTTATGAAAATCTGGTTTCGCTGACGCCCTCCGGAGCAAACATCAATGTCACGGTGGCTGATGACTCAACAGTGACGGTGGATGGCGTGACGACAACCACACCCAGTTTGGACATGCTCACCTCCACCATTGCGACGATTGGCGGCGGGGATGTCAACGTGACCAGCACCGGCGGCTCAATGGACTTGGGTTCGCAGGATTTGTTCACTTCTGTGCGGCAGGTGGGCTTTGGTGTTTATGCCGCCGGTGCAGGGAATGTCAATGTCACGGCCTATGGCGACGTTGACATAGACAGCTCCCGTATTGCCGCCTTCAACGGAGGCAACATTTCCGTTGAATCGCAAACGGGTGATGTCAATGTCGGGAGCGGTGGTGCCACCGTCAACGGCGTAAGCGTTTCCTATGTGAATCCCGTCACCGGTTTGCCCGGGTTGTATGTCGAGGCGGTTGCTGGCAGCGGCATTTTGGCCAGCACGCTGGTGTCTCCATCCCAAGTGCCGGGCGGAGCAACCATTCCCGGAAACATCACGGTCAATACCCCGCAAGGCGACATTGTCGCCGATTTGGGCGGCATCCTTCAGGAGGCGCTCAATGGCAATGTTGCCGCTGGCCCCACGATTGATTTGACCGCCGGCACATTTCCGTCGGGAACTCCCGGATCTCCGGGCTACATACCCGGCCATGCCGGGAACATTGATCTGGGAAACTCCGGCGTGATTGGCGGCACGATCAACTTGACAGCCAACGGCAATATTTCAGGGGTGGTGATTTCCCGCCAAAACAGTTCCATCAATGCGGCGCAAAATTTCACCGGCACCCTGCTTTCTGCCGGCTCGGCCGATGTCGCCGCCGGCGGCTCCGTTTCGGGCACCATCATCGGCGTCGGCGGGGCCAGTGTTTCCGGAGGCTCCATCACGGCGTCCGTGCTGGGTCAGAATGTTTCCGTCAACGGCGGCGCGGCCACGTCCACCCTCGGCAGCTCGGCCACTGCCACCAGCACCAGCCAGTCGGCCAGCCAGCAGGCCAGCCAGTCCGCCAATCAAGAGGTTGCCAGCACCGACACCGGCGATGATAAAAACAAGAAAAAGCAGCCCACGCTGCAACGCATCAAGCGCGTCACCGTCATCCTGCCCAAGGCCAGTTGAGCAAACATTGGCACGCAAGAGCAGGCGTGTGGAGCATTCGTGACAGCTTCAAGGCCGTCGCGGGTCTGGATATTGACGCTCGTGGCTGCGCCGACGGCGGCTAATGGTTGAATTTTAGCGGTAATTTATTCATTTTCATGTGTTTAGTTTTGCAAACCGTTGGTTTTCAGTTGTTTTTGTTAGAAACGGCAGGCAAATGGGAAGCTCACTAGGCCATCTGGCATGCTCTACAGGTCTTCTGTTAAGCTCACCAGACGATCTGTAGAGCTTAATGAACTGTCTGTAGAGCTTGCTGGATGATCCAGTGAGCTTAATGAACCGTCCATAGAGCTTGCTGGATTGTCCAGTGAGCTTAATGGAACATCTGGGGAGGTTCCCAGACCGTCGCGAAAGGTTGCAAATCCGGCTGAACCCGAACTCCGAAGTTTGGGAGCACGCACGCCCCGGGCGTTGCTGGCCGCGCCCTCGCGGACAGCCTTTTGCGCACTGTGCTGGCACGAACCTTTGGAACATTCCCGTGCGCCCGTGTTTTCCGCGAGGGCGCGGAAAACTGCGCCCGAGGCGGGCGCGCTCCCTTTCCGCTTCGGAATTCAGGCTGAAAAGGCTGTCGGGACGCCGGGAAGATTCGGGGTTGTGCCGGGGAAAAGCCAGTTTTTGGGGACAGGCCGCACTAGCCTGCGCCACGAACCGTGGCGCGACCAGGCGGGTTCTCTGAAACCATGGGGCGATGCTCCAATACCCACAAATTGAAATGTCCGTCGCGCCTTACGGCGAGACCAGCAGGAGGAAGCCCGCCTTGTTTGTCACCGCCGAATTGGTGTAGCCATAGCTGCCATCAGAATTGAATGTATTCGTATAGATCGGCGTCCAGCTTGCCAGAGGCAACGCCACGTTCGTCGTGCTCAATATCCGGTATTGCTGCCCTGCCGGCCCGTTCACCCCGCTCAAGATCAGGCTGCTCCCAGACAACACCGGCTTGCCAAGAGCCGGCTTGGGTTTCACC
>CAYPTV010000072.1:0-10163 GCA_964413505.1 uncultured Bifidobacteriaceae bacterium
CCGTTCACGATGCAGCCCATGATGGCGATCTTCACGCCCTTGAGATGCTCCGTCCGCGCCTTGATGCGCGCGGTGACGGTCTGGAGATTGAACAGCGTCCGCCCGCAGCTCGGGCACGCCACATAGTCCGTCTTGAACGAGCGGCACCCGGCGGCCTGCAATATATTATAGGCGAGCCGCAGGCTTTGTCCCCCGCCCGCTTCGCCGCGAACGAGAATCGCGTCGCCAATGCCATCCGCCAGCAGGGAGCCGATGACGACGGACGCGCGGAGCAAGGCAATCTTCGGTTCCAGCGGGACGGGCTCAAAGTTGATGCAGTCCTTGAGCAGGATGGGATTGTTGCGACCCAGCCGCTTGAGCTTGGCAGCGAGAAGGCGGAACGCGGTGATGGCGGGCAGTTTCACGCCGTCCTTCACGGTCACAAGCTGGGTCTCGCAGTTGACCTCGAAATCCTGCGTGGGGTCAATCTCGGCGATGTTCAGGTCTTCATAGACCGCCTCCGGCTTCACGTCGTCCTTGGGACGAATCTTGTGCGCGACCTTGTCCCAAGCGGCGCGGGTGACGACGACGCGGATGAGTTGTTCGCCGCCGCACTTGACGGTTTCGTTCAGCTCAATCTCCGGCGTCCCGCGCTTCTCGAAATGGAAAGGGTCGAAGGGAAATTCGGAGTGCGGAAGGCGGATTGCGGAATTTGATAAAACCGGAATTTGTGCAAGCAGGTCGGTGCAGACTTCGATCTCGCGCGGGGAATCTTCCGTGAGCGAAACGCGGATGGTGTCGCCGAGTCCGTCGCACAACAGCGAGCCGATGCCTATGGCCGACTTGATGCGTCCATCCTCACCCTCGCCGGCCTCGGTCACGCCAAGGTGGATGGGATAATTCCAGTCCTCGCCCAGTTCGTAAAAACGCGCGACCAGGAGGCGATAACATTCAATCATCACCTTCGGGTTGGACGACTTCATCGAGAACTTGAAGTTGTGGAAATCGTGCTGGCGGCAGATGCGGGCAAACTCCAACGCGCTCTCGACCATGCCGAGCGGCGTGTCGCCATAACGGTTCATGATGCGGTCAGACAGGGAGCCGTGATTCGTGCCGATGCGCAGGCAGCGTTTGAGCTTCTTGGCCTCGATGACGAGCGGCGCGAACTTTTCCTCGATGCGCTTCAGCTCGGAGGCATATTGGTCGTCGGTATATTCCTTGGTGGCGAACTTCTTGGAGTCGGCGTAGTTGCCGGGATTGACGCGCACGACCTCGACCCATTTCACGGCTTCCATCGCGGCTTCGGGCTTGAAATGGATGTCGGCGACAATCGGCACGAGGCAGCCGCGCTGGCGCAGTTCGGCGACGATGTTCTGGAGATTCGCCGCGTCCTTCACGGTCGGCGCGGTGATGCGGACAAGCTGGCAGCCGACGGCGACGAGTTCCAAGGTTTGTTTCACCGAGAGCGCGGTGTCCATCGTGTCGCAGGTGAGCATGGACTGCTTCACGACAGGATGATCGCCGCCCATGATGAAGCCGCCGTTCGCCGGGTCGCCGATGACAATCTCGCGGGTCTTGCGGCGTTGATAAAAGTAGGGAGATTCGCAGTAGTGCATGGAGAAGAATTATTTGCCCGGTGCGAAGACAACCGGCACGTCACGGTCGGCGCGGGCGCTGCGCGCCCAGTCGCCGACATCGAAGAACGCGATGTATATCATGAACGTGATCAGCAGCGCGGCAAAACCGGTCTGGAGAAAATTCAAGACACTGACACTGACGGGCCGGCGGCGGACGACTTCAATCAGCGACAACAATATATGCCCGCCATCGAGAACCGGCAGCGGCAGCATGTTGATCATGGCGAGGTTCACGTTGAGAATGACGCTGAACCACAGCACGCGACGCCAGCCGTCCTCGTCCTGAAACAGATTGCTGTAGACGCGGATGATCATCACCGCACCGCCGAGCTGCTGCACGCCGATCTCGCTCTTGCTCGCAAACAACGCGTGAAACGTCCCGACAATCTGCCCGACACTTGATTGGATCTGTTCGAGCGGACTCGGGTGGACGAGCATGGCGTTCGTTTCCTCGCCCCACGCAAGGATGCCGAGCGACGGATTGCTGTTCTTCGGCTGGATTGGTTTCGCGGCAAGCAGAGTGCGGGTGAATTCTGAATCTCCACGGCGGATGGTCAGCGTGAGCGGCCTGACGGGGCTGTTGCTCATGGAGTCTTCGGCGGCAAGAACCGCGAGCGGGCTGTAAATCGTGTTCCCGTCCAGCGCGATGATTTCGTCGCCGTTCGTCAAACCGGCGCGCGCCGCCGGGCTGTTGGTGGCAACCTGGTCAACGATGGCTTTCATCGCAGGCGAAATGAGGACGTGCCGCAGGTCCTTGCGTTCATACCATTTTGTGAGGCGATGAAACGGCGTTGCGTAGGCCATCTCCTCCTTGCCGTCGCGCAGGTATTTGATGGCGATGTTCGTGTTTTCGCTCGTGACGATGCGCCACGTCACGCTGTCCTGTGCGCCCGGCGAAAAACCGGTCACAGGATGTCCGTCAACTTCCAAAATTTTGTCGCCGGGACGCAAGCCCGCTTTCCACGCGGGCCCCGGCTGCCCGTCATCAGCAGTCGGCGACACCCAGCCGATGACCGTGGTTTTGTCCGCCTCGTTGCTCGGCTTGCCGACGCCCCAAACAACGAAAGCGAAAACCACCGCAAGGCCAAAACTAAACAGCGGCCCCGCGAATGCGACGATGATCTTGTCCAGCGCGGAAACATTCGGCAATTGTTCCGTTGGTGTTTCGCTTTTGTCTTCAATGGTTTCCGTTGTCGTCCATACACTCGCACCATAACGAGTAACGTTCTTGGTTTCGCTCTTCCCTTCAATCATGTCCATCGTCGCCATCTGCGGCAGCGCGACGTAGCCGCCCGCCGGAATCCAGCCCAGCGCGTATTCGACGCCGTTGATCTTCTTTTTCCAGACCGGCTTGCCGAACCAGATGGCAAAGCGCTCGATCTTCAGCCCGCGCCATTTGGCGGCGAGAAAATGGCCAAGCTCGTGAACGCCGATGAGCAGGTTGAACAGCAGCACCACCTCAAGCGCGATGAAAATGTATCTTAAAATTATCATGCAAAAATCAGGTGTAAATCATACCAGTAAAAAAATTTACCGCAATCGCAGAGCTTGCTGAATCGTCCTCGTTCACCTCCTCGTCCTCGTCCTCGATTTTATAATTCGATTACGAGAACGAGGACGAGGACGAAGGACGATTTATTTGGCCGCCTCTCGCCGCGCCCACGAATCGGCTTCAAGAATCTGTTCCAGCGCCGGATGCGAAACAACCTTGTGCGCGTCCATCGTGCGGCGGACAAGTTCGGTGATCTGCGGAAAATTGATTTTACGGTTCACGAAGGCTTCGACCGCGATCTCGTTCGCGGCGTTCAACACGGCGGGCAACGTTCCGCCGACCTCCCCTGCCCTGCGCGCGAGTTCAATCGCCGGAAACCGTTCCACGTCCGGCTCTTCAAACGTCAGCGTGCCGATCTTCGGAAAATTCGTCTGCACGCGCTCGCTGACGGCACGGTCCGGATACGTCAGCGCATATTGGATCGGCAGGCACATGTCCGGCGTGGACAACTGCGCGATGAGCGAGCCGTCCACGAATTCCACCATCGAGTGAACAATGCTCTGCGGATGCACCACCACGCCGACACGCGCCATCTCGATGTCGAACAACCAGCGCGCCTCGATCATTTCCAGCCCTTTGTTGAACAATGTCGCAGAATCCAGCGTAACCTTCCGGCCCATGACCCACGACGGATGTTTCAGCGCGCGCTCAACGGTGATTTCGGGAAATTTTTCCTTCGGCCAAAGCGCTTTGTCGCGGAACGGACCACCGCTGGCGGTCAGCCACAATTTGCGGACGGAACTTGAAGGCTTGCCGTCGAGGCATTGGAAGATGGCCGAGTGTTCGCTGTCCACCGCGAGCACGCGCACGCCGTGTTTGCGAGCCTCATTCATGACGATTTCGCCGGCCATCACGAGAATTTCCTTTGAGGCGACGGCAATGTCCTTGCCCGCGCGAATTGCGGCAAGCGCAGGTTTGAGTCCGGCGGTGCCGACAATTGCAATCAGGACGATGTCCGCCGCCGGGAGCGTGGCCAGTTTGATCAACCCTTCCTCGCCGGAAAAAACCTGGGCCGAAGTTCCGAGCGCGTTCTGAAGTTCTTTGGCTTTCGCGGAACCGGAAATTGAAATCGCTGCGGGCTTGTGCTTGCGGGTTTGTGTCAGCAGCAGTTCGGAATTGTTTCCAGCGGCGAGCGCAAGCAGCCGGATTTGATCCGGCAAATCTTCCGCCACCTTGACGGTGCTGGTGCCGATGCTGCCGGTGCTGCCGAGGAGAACGACGTTCTTCATTTGCGATTTACGATATACGATTTACGCGCGGTTTGACGAGCGGGCGATTTTCGCGGTTGAAACGATCATTTTATCGCGTGTCATGGAATGAAAGGTAAAAATGTCTTGGGATTCGTAAATCGCATATCGCAAATCGTAAATCACAGATGAGGGTGCGTCAAAATGTGCCGCAAATACAGATACATGATTGGCGCATTGAACAGCAAACTATCGAGCAAGTCGAGGATGCCGCCGATGCCGGGGAAAAGATTTCCCGAATCCTTCACGCCCGCCTCGCGCTTGAACAGCGATTCAATCAAATCGCCGACGACGGCGGTTGAGCTCAAAACAATTCCCAGAATGGTGGCGTGAATCCAGTTCATGCCGGACATCTTGCCGACGAGAAAATGGACGAAGACGAGGCTCGCGCCGGTCGAAACCACAATCGCGCCGCCGAATCCTTCCCACGTTTTTCCGGGGCTGATGCGCGGGATCATCTTGTGCCGGCCGATGAGCGAGCCGATGACGTAGGCGCCCATGTCGCTGAATTTTGTGACGAGTATGAAATAAAGGACGAAATATTTTCCGTTGCCGCCAAGGCCGGGGAAAAAATTTATTTTCTGGATGAAGTTCAGCAGCCACGGCACATACATCATGCCGAACAGCGTCACGGCGATTGCGGTGATTCCGGCGGCATTGGTTTTTGAAGCCAGTTGCCGCACGCACAGGCCGAGCACGAATAAAATGATGAAGCCGGTTTCGAAATCGTTCACGCGCGCCGGCGAACCCTGCGTGCCGATGTGTCCGGTGAGGTTCAGAAAAGTCCCGACCATCAGCAGCGCGCCGCCGAAAAGTCCGCACCATTTGAAGCAGGCGAGGCCGCGCTTTTCGGCGAGGCCGTAAAACTCCGCGAGTCCCGCGAGCGCGAAAACAAAGATGATGAGGATGAAAACACCGTCTGCAATCAGCGCGTTGCCGGAGAACATGGCGGCGAGGATGACCGTCCAGAGAATCACCGTGGTGATCAGCCGGCGGAAAAAAACATCTGCCTTCGAAGGCGTTTGGGCTGGTGCAGCCGCGTCGGACATTGCGCGGAAATTAGCACGCGCACCGGTGATTGCCAATTCTCAATTGCCGCAAGGTTCACTTCACGGTTGCGCGACGCGGATTTTTCTGGCAGCTTCATGGCGTCCGCGAATGGCTGGGGTCTTAGCTCAGTTGGTAGAGCGTCTCGTTCGCAATGAGAAGGTCAGGAGTTCGAGCCTCCTAGGCTCCACCAGTCTTCGCCAAGTTTTCACAAACAGCAACGGAGTTTGATTTTCAAAATCATTTCAAGAAAATCCAAATGCAACCGCGCCATTTTGAAGCAGTCATTTTTTCCGCGAAGGCCGCCGTTGCCGCCGTGATCGGCGCGCTTTGCTACAAATTTTTTGATCTGCCCGGCGCGCCGTGGGTCGCGGCGGTTTCCGCCGTTCTCGTGACGCAGCCGAGCTTGCATTCCTCGTTTCAAGCCTCGTTCATGCGCGTCGTCGCCAATCTTGCGGGCGCATTCGGCGGCGCGACGCTGCTGGCCGCCATCGGACATCCCATCGCGGCCATGGCAATCGGAGTCATGGTCACCGGACTGCTGTGCTATTTGCTGAAACAGGACGACGCGCTGCGCCCGGCGTTTGTGGCGGTCATCATCGTGACGCTCATCGGCGGGGGCAACGAATGGCACAATTCACGGGACCGCGTCGCCGCCGTGATCATCGGCTGCGTGTGCGCGCTCGCCGTGGGATTTTTGTTCGACAAAATTTCCAGCTTGTCCAGATTGCAGGCGAAGACCGGATCGAAAAAATCCGGTCAGCAGGAGTAATTTCCTTACACCATGAAATCATCCTTAAAAAGCAAGTGGGTTCTCATCACCGGCGCGTCCAGCGGATTTGGCGCGGCGGCGGCGATGGCGTTCGGCGCGGAAGGCGCAAAGCTTTTGCTCGGCGCGCGGCGCGTTGACCGCCTGAAGACAGTCGCGGCGGCCGCAAAAAAATCCGGCGCGGCCGCAGTTCATTTTCATGAACTGGACGTTTCAAAAACTGCGAGCGCGGAAACTTTCATGGCTTGGGCGAAAAAGAAAATCGTAAATCGTAAATCTGAAATCGCAAATCTCCACGTCCTCATCAACAACGCCGGCGGCGCCCACGGCATGGACACCGTGGCTGAAGGCAAGGACGCGGATTGGGAGGCGATGATCCAGTCGAACGTGCTGGGACTCCTGCGCGTGACGCGCGCGGCACTGCCGCTCATGCCGCGCGACGCGGGCGCGAGCATCATCAACATCGGCTCCGTCGCCGGGCGGACGGCTTACGAGGGCGGCGCGGTTTATTGCGCGGCGAAGGCGGGTGAACTGCAAATCACGCGCGCGTTGCGGCTGGAATTGTTCGGCACAGGCATCCGGGTCGGCACGGTGGATCCGGGACTGGCGGAAACGGAATTTTCGCTCGTGCGCTTCAAGGGCGACGCGGCCAAGGCCAAAAATGTTTATGCGGGAACCAACCCGCTCACGGCGGAAGACATCGCGGAGATTCTGGTCTGGGTTGCCAGCCGCCCAGCGCACGTCAACATTGACGAACTGCTCGTCAAGCCCGTTGACCAGGCGGCGGTCGGGAAAGTTTTCCGGCGGAAGACGAATTAACCACCAAGACACAAAGACACCAAGGTCTCAAAATTAGATCGGGAATTCTTTGTGCCTTGGTGTCTTGGTGGTTGAAATTAAATTCCCTTGTTCGCGCGCCAGAGCAGCGCCGCGCCGACCAGTTGAAAAAGCAAATCCGGCAGCCAGACAATCAGGTGCGGCGCAAATTCAGGCCGCGCGGACAGGGAATTGGCGAGGATCATGAAGCTGTAATAAACCAGCACCAGGCCGAGCGCGATGGCGACGCCGATGTTTGTCTCGCGACGGTGGACGCGGATGCCGAGAGGTATCCCGACGAGCGTGAAGCCGAAGCACGCGAACGAAAATGCGAGCTGCCGGTTCATGGCTATCCGGATCGGTTCGAGCAGCTCTTCACGCTGTAGCGCCGCCGCGCGGAATTGCCCGATGGAATCTACCGAATTGGTGGCGGCGGGCGGCAGGCTTAATTTCTGTTTCAAATCGGCCAGATCATCGCGCAACTGCCAGAATGTCATGTCGGTGATCTTCGTGTTTGAGATGCTTCTTGCCTGCGTGTTCGTCGGGTAAAGATTATCGGTAAGCCAGTCGTCGGCGGAAATAATCTGGCCGTTTTTTGTGATGATGCGAGGCTCGACCAGATGAAGGAACATTTGCTTGTTGGTCGTGTCCATCTCAAGATTCCCGCGCGGCGCGGTGATGGTCAGGGACACATTTGTTCCATCTTTATCAAGTTGCAAAACCAGGACATTTTCCAGTTTGCCCTTGTCATTTTTCTCCGTGTAAAAAACATAGCCCGGAAAATCGCGGATGAACTGACCTGCCGGCAGTTGCATGTTCCCCAGTTCACCTTCCATTTTATAAATCAATTTGACGTAGGCGACCCGGCATTGCGGGCCGAGTTCCATGTTGATCCATCCGCTGACGCCGCAGCATAGAAGGCTTAACAGCAGGATTGGCCAGGTGAGCGCAAGCAGGCTGATGCCGCTGGCGCGCGCGGCCGTCAGTTCCTGATCCGCGCTGAAACGCCCGAACACCAGCAGCGTCGCCGTGAGCAGTCCCATCGGCAGCGCGAAACCCCAGACGAACGGGATCAAAAGCCCGATGGCCTCGGCGACGATCCCAAAACGCGCCTGACCGCTGACAAGCAGCTCAAGGATTGTCTTCAGCACGTTCCCCAGCAGCAGCACGAACGTGAACACCGCCACCGTCATCAACAACGAGATGAGCACCTGCCGGGTCAGATAATCGTGCAGTGTTTTCAAGAATGCCTGCGAATGTGTCTGATTTTTCCGGCGAATCAAGCCCGCTCTTTGCCGCCGGTCATTTCAATTATTGACACGCCGCGCTTGCGTCCTTCTTGACTTCCGCCAAAAATGGCACCGATGCACAGCCTTGAGCACATCTCCCGTTTCTGGCCGCACCTGGTCGTCGGCTTTCATTTCCTTGCCGCCGCGCTCGCGTCCGTCCACGCCCTGCTTAACAAGCGCGACACCCGCTCGGCGACAATCTGGATCAGCATCGTCTGGACCTTGCCCGCGCTCGGCCCCCTGCTCTACCTTGCGCTCGGCGTCAACCGCCTCCGCCGCCGCGCCGTCCAGCTCGGCGTCCACAAAACTCTCAGCCGCGACGTGCCGGAAAATCTCGGCGAACCGGAACATGACGGTTCGGAACATCTCAAGCACATCGCCCACGTCGTCAGCCGCGTCGCCGCCCAATCGCTCACGGCGGGAAACAGGATCGAACCGCTCGTCAATGGCGACGACGCCTTCCCGGCCATGCTCGCCGCGATTGAAGCCGCGAAAAAATCCGTCACGCTCTGCACCTACATTTTCGACAACGACACGAGCGGGACACAATTTGTTGCAGCGCTGGAACGCGCGGTGAAGCGCGGCGTCGCCGTCCGCGTGCTCGTTGATTCTGCCGGCACACGCTATTCCTTTCCGCCCATCACCTGGAAATTGCATCACGCCAGAATTCCATATGCCAAATTTCTGCCCGCGTCCATCTTCACGCCGTGGCGCGTGGCCACCATCAACCTGCGCAACCACCGCAAATCTCTCGTCGTGGACGGGCAGACCGGCTTCACCGGCGGCATGAACATCCGCCACGGCAATGTCCTCGCCGACAAGCCACGCGGTGCCGTCCAAGATTTGCATTTCCACGTGGAAGGTCCGGTCGTCACGGAATTGCAGGAAGCCTTTGCGAATGACTGGGCGTTCACGACGAACGAAATTCTCGACGGCGAAATCTGGTTTCCCGAATTGAAAACTTCCGGCGACATCATCGCCCGCGTCATCACCGACGGGCCGGACGCCGATTTTGAAAACGCCCGCTGGACGCTGCTCGCCGCGCTCGCCGAGGCGCAAGCCTCCGTGAAAATCCTCACACCGTATTTTCTGCCGGACAACGCGCTCGTCACCGCGCTCAATCTCGCGTCGCTGCGCGGTGTGCGCGTTGACATCATTTTGCCCGCGCGCAACAACCTGCCGCCCGTGCATTGGGCGTCGCGCGCGATGTGGTGGCAGGTGCTCGAACGCGGCTGCCACGTCTGGCTCACGCCGCCGCCGTTCGACCACTCCAAATTGATGATTGTGGACGGTCACTGGGTCCTGCTCGGCTCGGCCAACTGGGACGCCCGCAGCCTGCGGCTGAATTTTGAATTGAACGTCGAGTGCTACAGCCGCGCGTTCGCCGATGAAATGGAAAAAATTATCGCGAAAAAAATCTCCGGCGCGCGCGAAGTGACCCTGGCCGAAGTGGACGCCAGAACTTTTCCCGCAAAGTTGCGCGACGCGCTGGCTCGCTTATTTTCCCCCTATTTATGATAACCTTCGACAGCCTCTCCGAACAGGAAGTCCTCGCGCTCGCCATTTCACTCGAAGAAGAGGACGCGCGCATTTATGAGGACTTTGCCGACGGCCTGCAGGAAAATTATCCCGAACAGGCCGGCAAATTCCGCGCCATGCGCCGCGACGAGGACGGCCACCGCCACCGCCTCCTCGAACATTACAAAAGCAAGTTCGGCGACCACGTTCCCCTCATCCGCCGGCAGGACGTGCGCGGCTTCGTGGACCGCAAGCCCGTCTGGCTCGTGCGCCCGCTCGGCTTGAAGGCCGTCCAAAAAACCGCCGAAA
>CAYPTV010000073.1:0-10141 GCA_964413505.1 uncultured Bifidobacteriaceae bacterium
CCATGTCCACGAAAAGAACACCGGCTACGGCGGCAACCAGAAGACCTGCTACCGCCTCGCGCTTGCGGCGGGCGCGGACATCGTCATCATGGTCCACCCGGATTACCAATACACTCCCCTGCTCATTCCGGCCATGGCGTCCATCATCGCCAACGGCCTGCATCCCTGCGTGCTGGCCAGCCGCATTCTGGGCGGCTACTCGCTCGCGGGCGGAATGCCCGTCTGGAAATATGTGGCCAACCGTTTCCTGACTGCGGCGGAAAACATCCTGCTCGGCGCGAAACTTTCCGAATACCACACCGGCTACCGCGCGTTCTCGCGGGAAATTTTGGAGAAGATTGACCTGTCCAAAAACTCCGACGACTTCGTGTTCGACAACCAGATGCTCGCGCAGATTTTCTGGCACGGCTTCACCATCGGCGAGGTCAGCTGCCCCACGAAGTATTTCAAGGAGGCTTCCTCCATCAACTTCCGCCGCAGCGTCAAATACGGCTTCGGCTGCCTGTCCATCGGCACGAAATTCCGGCTGGCGAAAATGGGATTGATGCCATCCGAATTGTTTCCCCCCGCTGAAGTGACTTTCCCCGTCTGACGTGACCCCCTTAAGCGAGATTTGGCCATGGGCATCGAAATCGGTGGTTTTCCCGCCTAAAAATGTCGGAATAGCGGCTAGGGGAGTCAAAAGTGGCACTTTTTGACTAAAAACCACGTTTTTTAGCAAAAATGGGTGCGCCCCAAATCATTTGGGGCGGGCCCCATTTGGTTTGGGGTGCATACTAAAACTCAAGTTTTTCGCCTCCTGACGTAGATTTTACGCCCCAATCTCCAAAAAACGACCAAAATGGGAAAAGTTTTTCTCCGCCTGACCGGGCCTCTTCGCTAGAATGGCCGCGTGGCACCCAAGACGTTCATGATCATCGCCGGCGAGGCGAGCGGGGATTTGCTCGCGGCGGAACTGGTCGCCGCGCTGCGGGCGCAATTGCCGGACGCGACTTTCTTCGGCGCGGGAGGCCCCAAGATGTCCGCCGCCGGCATGGAGCTGGCGTTTGACCTGACGCAGAATGCCGTCACGGGCATCACGGACATACTGAAAAATGTTTTCAAGTTCCGGCGGCTGTTCAACCAGTTGCTCGCGCTGGCCATCGAACGCAGGCCGGACGTCATCATCGGCGTGGATTACGGCGGATTCAACCTGCGCTTCGGCCATGCGGTCAAGGAATACGTCCGCAACCATCACGGCGCTTGGAATCCGAAGATCGTGCAATTCGTCTCGCCGCAGGTGTGGGGTTCGCGTCCGTGGCGCGCGAACAAGCTGGCGGCGGATTACGATCTGCTCCTGAGCATTTTCCCATTTGAAAAGGATTGGTATGCCAGGCGCGTGCCGCAGTTGCGCGTGGAATTTGTGGGGCATCCGATGGTGGAACGATTCATTGGTAGGAGTCGAGGTGACGAGACTCAAATTAAAGAAACGTCAGAGACTTCCCACGTCGTCTCCTACGAACCTAAAATTCTGTTGCTGCCGGGCAGCCGCAGGGGGGAATTGCAGAAACATCTGCCGCCGATGCTGGGCGCGTTGAAATTGATCCAGGATAAATTGCCGGCGACGAAGGCGAAAATGGTTTTGCCGGATGAATCGCTGGTTCAACTGGCGAAATCGCTCGGCGTGACGGCGGACGTGGAAATCCAAATCGGCGATCTGCCGAAGGCGCTCGCAGAGGCGGACGTGGCCATCGCCTCGACCGGCACGGTGACGATGGAGTGCGCGTTCTTCGGCCTGCCGACGGTGACGCTCTACATTTTGTCGTGGCTGAATTACCAGATCGGCATCCGCATCCTGACGTCGAAATGGCTGACGATGCCGAATATCATGGCGGACGAGGTGGTTTATCCCGAATTTCTTCAATACGACGCGACGCCGGAAAATCTTTCGCGCGCGGCGCTGGATTTGTTGCAGGATGAATCGCGCCGGGCGAAAATCAAATCGCAGCTCGCAGGCATCGTCGCGTCGCTCGGCGAACCCGGCGCGGCAAACCGGGCGGCGACGGTGGTTTTGAGTTTGTTCAAATGAAGAATCATCCTCATCCTTCTGCTCATCGTCATCCTCAAATTTTTGTTTCGACAATGAGGATGACGACGAGGAGGATTTACTTTGATGCCTGCGCTCATTAACTTTCCCACATGGACACACTCCACGCGCCGTGGCGCATCGAATACATTTTGTCGCCCAAACCGGAACTCAAGGAAGGCTTGTTCACGCAAATCGCGCAATCGTCCGATGACATTGAGAACCTTGTCGTCGTTCGCGACCGCACCTGTTTTGCATTGCTCAACAAATATCCTTACAACGGCGGGCACCTGATGGTCGTGCCTTACAAGGAGGTGCCGGATTTGAACGGACTGACGGATGAGGAATCGGCCGATCTCTGGAAGCTCGTGCGTCGCTGCGCCAACGCGCTCACCGCCGTGATGAAGCCGGACGGATTCAACATCGGCATCAATCTCGGCAAGGTCGCGGGCGCGGGCATCGCGGAACACCTGCACATCCACGTCGTGCCGCGTTGGAACGGCGATACGAACTTCATGCCGGTCATCGCCAACACCGGCGTCGTGCCGCAGGCGCTGATTGAAGTGGCGGCGAAACTGCGGGCGGAACTGGTCCAATAATTTCCCGTGGCAACCGAAACCCTTCATTACGAGAACGCGAGGTTTGCACAGCAGCTTTTCAACCTCGAGCCGCGCAATCTGCAATCGCTGGAAACCGAACTTGGCGTCAAGGCCACGTCGCGCGACGGCTGGATAAAATTGGAAGGAACGGCGGACGCGGTTGAACGCGCCAAGCAACTTCTTTCTTCTCTGGAAAATTTGTTGAAGGCTGGTTCGCCTGTGAAGAACCGCGAGTTCACGCACGCGCTCAACGTCGTGAAGCATGAAGGCGCGGAAACGCTGAAAGACTTGGTGAACGACCGCGTTCACACTCACGACAAAAAGTCCGGCGTCACCGCCAAAACCGTCGGGCAGAAAAAATATCTCGACGCCATCCGCAAGCACGACATCACGTTCGGCATCGGTCCGGCTGGAACGGGAAAAACCTATCTGGCCGTGGCGGCGGGGTTGTCGGCCCTGCGCGAAGGGAAAATTTCGCGGATCATTTTGACTCGCCCGGCGGTCGAGGCCGGCGAGGCGCTGGGGTTTTTGCCGGGCGATCTTTACGAAAAAATCACGCCGTATCTGCGCCCGCTGCACGACGCGCTGCACGACATGCTTCCCGCCGAGGAAATCCAGAAGCAGACGGAGCGCGGCACGATTGAGATTGCACCGCTGGCCTACATGCGCGGGCGCACGCTGAACAACGCGTTCATCATTTTGGACGAGGCACAAAATTCCACGACGGAGCAGATGTTGATGTTTTTGACGCGGCTCGGCCACGGCTCCAAGGCGGTCATCACCGGCGACGAAACGCAGGTGGATTTGCCGCCGCACAAAAATTCCGGCCTGATCGAAGCGCATCGCGCGTTGAAAAATGTTGAAGGCATCGCCGTCATTGAATTTTCCAGGCGCGATGTGGTCCGGCATCCGCTGGTGCAGCAAATCATCGCGGCTTACGAGGAGCATCGCGGCAGGGTGAAATCGGAATGAACATCGTCGTCGCCAACCGGCAGCGGGCGCGGAAGATTAATTTGCGTCTGCTTAAAGAAATCACGGTCGCACTGCTGGCGGATTTGAAAATCAAAGAAGCTGAACTAGGCATCAACTTGGTCGCGGCGCGCGAAATGACTTTGGTCAACGAAACCTTTCTTCATCACAAAGGCTCTACGGATGTCATCACGTTCGACCATTCAAATGCCGAGAGCGGAACGCGGAACGCGGAATCCCAAATCCACGGCGAGGTGTTCGTCTGCATTGACGATGCCATTTTGCAGGCAAAGCAATTCCAGACGATCTGGCAGTCGGAAGTCGTGCGCTACATCGTCCACGGCGTTTTGCATCTGGTCGGCCACGACGATTTGAAACCGCAGTTGCGTCGGAATATGAAGCGAGAAGAAAACCGGCTGGTGCGGCTGCTTTCCAGAAAGTTTTCACTCGCGCAAATCGGCGGCGCTCATAAACTGCGCGCGTGAAAAAATCGCTTTTCGCCCGATGGCGCGCCAGTTTCCTGACCGGACTGCTGATTGTTTTACCCGGCGTCATCACGCTTGCCGTGGTCAAATGGTTTTTCGGCACCGTCTCCAGCCTGACGGATTTGCTGCTGTTCTTTTTGCCGCGCAACCTCACGCACGACAACGACGGCGCCGGGCCGATGTTCTGGTATTGGAGCCTGCTGGCATTTTTGGTGGCGGTCGGCAGCGTGACCGCCGTCGGCGTGCTGGCGCGGTATTATATCGGCAAGCGGCTGATCGCCTGGGCCGACAATCTGATGCTGCGCGTGCCGGTGCTGAACAAGATTTACGGCACGATCAAGCAGGTGGACGGGGCGTTCACGTCCGGCAAAAAAAGCTCCTTCAAGACCGTCGTGCTCGTCGAATATCCGCGCACGGGAATCTATTCGGTCGGCTTCATCACGAGCGAGCGGGCGGAGGAGGTGGAGCAGAAGACCGGCAAGAAATGCGTCTGCATTTTCATCCCGACGACGCCCATCCCGACGGGCGGATTTTTGATCATCGTGCCGGAGGAACAGGTCATCAAGCTCGACATGAGCGTGGCCGACGGCTTCAAATACATCATCAGCGTCGGCGCGATTTCGCAGGAACAAAATCATCCTCATCCTCACAGGCGAAAATGAGGATGGATTGAAAAATGATCGAATCCACGAGCGGAATCATTTTGCGGACGCGGCCGCTAACGGAAACGAGCCTCATCGTCCACTGGCTCACGCCCGATTTCGGGCGGATCGCGACGGTCGCAAAGGGCGCGCGGCGGCATAAATCTCCATTTCTCGGCAAGCTGGATTTGTTTTACCTCGCAAACCTTTCGTTCAGCCGCAGCCGCAATTCGGATCTGCACAATTTGCGCGAAGTCAGTCTGCGCGAAACGCACGGCGCGCTGCGGGAGGATTTTTTGAAATTGCAGATGGCGGCCTACGCAACGGCGTTCATCGAGCAGGCAACGGAAACAGAAACGCCGCTGCCGGACGTTTTCAAGCTGCTGCAACAATTCCTCAAGCATCTTTGCGAAAAAAAACAGCCGGGGCACATCATTTTCTCGCTTGAATTAAAATTGCTCCGCGAACTCGGTTTGGAACCGGATTGGGCGCAGACAAGTCTCGCCGCAGGAACAAAAAAGATCGCGGCGGTTCTGGCGGAAAATAATTTCCCGGCCGTCGCGAATTTGAAGCTGACGGATGCGCAGAACGCCGAACTGAGGCAGTTCCTCCACGGCTTCCTCATCTTCCATCTCGGAAAGCTGCCCAAGGGACGCGCGGCGGCCCTGGCGGCGTTGGACATCTGAAATAACTTTCCGCGCAGTTAATTTCAGGCTATATTCCCCGGGATTCAGAGCGGGCAATGAAAATAAAATTTTTGAAGTTTTCCACCGTGAGAATGAAATTGGTGGGCAGCGTGCTGCTGCTCATATTGCCGGCGTTGCTGGTGATGTATATCTACGACCTGCCGATGAGCGGGTTTGTGGTGGGATTCTTGGCGCTGGTGGCGGCGTGGATGGGCGGCGAGTATTTTGTGCGGCGGCAGGCCCACGCGCTCTCGGAAACCGCGCAAAAAATCGCCGACGGCGACCTGGCTGCGCGGACCGGGCTGCCGGCAGCGGATGACGAGCTCGGCCATCTTGCGAAAATGTTCGATCGCATGGCCGCCGCACTGGAGCAGCGCATCAAGGAGCGTGAAAAGCTGGCGGCATTCGCTCAGTTGAACCCCAACGCGGCGATGGAATTCGCCGAGGACGGGATGATGATTTATTTCAATGACGCCGCTCAAGGGCTGGCTCTGTCCATCGAAAAAAAACATCCGAGCGAAGTGCTACCGGAAAAATCCGCCGAGATCATCCGCGACTGCCTTGCCACGGGCAAGAGCCGGCTGCATCTGGAGACAAAAATCCACGGGCGCACGTTTTCATGGTCGTTTCATCCCATGCAGGCGGGCCCCGTGGTGCATGGTTACGCGGAGGACATCATGGAGCGGCTGAGCCTGGAGGAGCAGTTGCGCCAGTCGCAGAAAATGGAGTCCATCGGCCAGCTCGCGTCCGGCGTCGCCCACGATTTCAACAACATGCTCACGATCATCCAGGGGCACACGAGCCTGCTGCTCTCCAAGACGACGCTGCCCTCCGAAGCCGTGGATTCCATCCAGGCCGTGTTCTTCGCCGCCGAACGCGCCGCACGGCTCACGCGGCAACTGCTCATGTTCAGCCGCAAAAACGTCATGCAGCCCAAGCCGCTCGACCTCCGCGAACTCGTCGGCGTCACGGGCAAGATGGTCGAGCGGCTCATCGGCGAAAGCATCACGCTCGATTTTCATCCGCCGGACAGCCTGCCGCTCATCCAGGGCGACGCCGGCATGATCGAGCAGGTCGTGATGAACCTCGCCATCAACGCCCGCGACGCCATGCCGCGCGGCGGCACGTTGACCATCAGCCTCGCGCCCATGTCCATTGATTCCATTTTTGCCGAGACGCATCCGCAGGCCCGCGTGGGGAATTTCGTCCGCCTGCGCCTCAGTGACACCGGCTGCGGCATGGACGCGGCGACGCTGGGACATATTTTCGAACCCTTTTTCACCACCAAGGAAGTCGGCAAAGGCACCGGCCTCGGCCTCGCCACCGTTTACGGAATCGTCAAGCAACACGACGGCTGGGTCGAAGTCAGCAGCGAACCGGGCAAAGGCTCGACCTTCGACGTCCTGTTCCCGGCCATCACTAAAACAGGTGCGTCCGCAGTCATGGAACCCGAGCTAGACGTGCCGGCTGCCGGCGGCACGGAAACCATTCTTCTCGTCGAAGACGAGGAAGTTTTGCGGCAAATGGCGCGTGACATCCTTGCGGACTGCGGCTACAAAATCCTTGAGGCATCCTCCGGCAAGGAGGCATTCGACGTTTGGAACCTGCACATGGACAAAATCAACCTGGTCCTCACCGACATGGTGATGCCCGAAGGCGTCTCCGGAGTGGATCTTGCCGAACGACTGCTCACCGACCGGTCGGATTTGAAAATCGTCTTCACCAGTGGCTACACCTCCAACGAGATCATGACCGAACTCATGACCCGCTCGCAGGCCCGTTTTCTCCAAAAACCCTACTCCCACAATGATCTTGCCAAAGTCGTCCGCGACTGCCTGGACAGCAAAGATGCCGGCAAGCCAGCAGCGTCGTCATAAAATCCCCGCATGGCCGGAGCCGTTCACGCCTCGGTTGAGCCGCCGGATTTTCCGGTGAAAAAACCAAAGAAAAACCGATGGTTTTGTCCGCCAAAATAATTCAGGTTATAGGGAAACCTTCGCAACTTTTGATCAACGGAAATGCTCCATGTTGCAAGGAAGTCATGTTTTGAAAAGCGATGGACATGATCGAACGGCGAGCCAAACTTTTTAACCTCGCAAAATGAAAATCAAAATTATTGGACTGGTTGTTTTTTTTGCGGCATCAAAATTATTTGCCGCAGCAACAATTCTGGACACGCTCGTTTTTGGCGACGGCGCGTCGGAAACGAACCACGCGCTCGTTGCCAGCCACAGCGAAATCATTCAGGGAGCGCTGGGCGAACCGGCGCGCATTTTATTGCCGCAAACGGACCCGGCGTGGCTGGGCGGCAGCCTGGCGTTCACGCTCGCGGTTGATCCGCAAAAGCAAAATTATTTCACCGTCCGTCTTTCCGGTTCAGACGCGACGCAAAACCAGCTCGTGCTTTTTTGCGACGGAAAACAGGTCGGCTACCGGCATCTGGGCGACATTGAAATCCTCGACATCGGCGGCGAGGAACCGGCGTTTCCCGGTCGCTTCATTTACAACACCACGCCTTTGCCACTGGCCATGACGCGCGGCAAAACGAATTTAAATTTCGAAATCCGCAGCTACGGCCCGACGTGGGGCTACACCGGAGAATTTGAAAAGTTTCAAAAATCGCTCGCCGGCCCGACGCGCGGGATTTACAAAATTTACACGCAGACGGACGGAACGTTTGTTCCGCCGGCAGACGAAAAACAAGGCGCAGCGCCGAAAAATTTTCCAGTTCGCAGCGTGCCGGGCGTGGAAGTTTTGGACAAGGTGAAAACGCGCGTGGATGGCGAAGTGAAAAAATATCTCGCGTCCAAACCGCCGCTTAACCAGCCGCAGATGCAATTTCTCGCGAACGCCTATTTTGTGAAGTGGACCAGCGCGTTTCAAAATCCAAAGGCCGTTTCGCAGGTTTTGAAAAGCCTCGACGCAACCTTCGCCGCGTATCGCAAAAATCCAAAATTGGTGCAGGCCGACCCGACGACTTACAATCCGGAATGGTTCGGCCTCGGCATGGCGGGCAACGCGCTGCAACTTTTGTCCGAACAGCTCAAACCTTTTCTTGACGAGCAGATTGACGACGGCGGGGGGAAAATCTCCCGGCGCGCGGCGTATTCGGAAATGTTCGTCGCCAGCCGCGACTGGCATCGCCAGCATCGCCGCCTTTACTCGAACCAGACGATGATCAACGACCTCTTCGGAATTTATTATTGCAACCGCGCCGTTGAAGTGGCTGACCCGGCCCGCGCACTTTCCGAAAAAGATGTCCACCGTTATCTCTACGAATCCGTCGGCCTCGAACCGTGGCGCGACAGCGATCCGGGCGGCGACGCCGCGCCGGAGACAAAGGGCCGCGGCTGGAACGTCGGCACAAATTATTTTGAGATCACCGACAAAGGTTTGACGAGGGAACTTGGCTTCGTCGGTTATTACGGTGAAGTTTTGGATTGGGCCACCACGATTTACGACGCGACACGTCCAGCGCCCGGCCAGCCCGGCGATGAAAAAATAAAGGCGCAGTTGGAAAAAATCGCCAACGCCCGCGCGCCGTTTCGTTATCCTGCCGCCGACTCGGACGGTTTTCGCGCGATGCGGATTGAAAGCGTCGTCGGCTGGCGCGACAGCGGACATTATCCCGGCAACGTCGCTTACGCCGAGCGCTCGACATGGGATGCCTCGTCGCTTTACGAACCTGCCGCGACACTTGATGCCGACGCCGTCGGCTACGCGCAGCAAATGTTCGGCGACAACCAGTTTTTCGTTTCGCTTGAGCGGCAAATGACGCAGGCCAACGACATTCGCGTCACCGCCGGACTGCTCGGCGCGCCGGACGAATATGATCTGATCAAATCGCAACCGCCGGGCGAAAGGCGTCTGCCGATGACGCCCGGCCAGCCGGATTTTGTTTTCAGCGACGAAGAAGACGGTGTCGTCGCGATCAAAAACGGTGACGAAATCTTTTATGCATCGCTTTACTGGCGCTCGCGCTACGCCGTGAATTCGCTGGCGCGAATCCATTTTACCACGCCGACCATTGACCAGATCGCCGTCGTGCATGAAGACGCGAAGTTTGAACCAAATGGACAATTTTACACGCGGCCGGATTGGACGACGTTTGGGTTTGGCGGCGGCGGTCCGAAGTATCCCGGCGATTTGCATTCCGCCGAGGCGGGCGAAAAATTGCCGGTTGCCAAAATTCCCGGCGATGTGAAATTTAGCGTGGGCGACGAAAATGTTTATGCCGGCAGGGCGGAATTTTACACGCTGCGCTACGGAAATTATTTGATCGGCATGAACCTGACGACGGACAAGCAGTTTGTGTTGGAAACGCCTGCGGAAATTTCCGAAGCAAAGGAATTGGTTTCCGGCAAAATGTTGAAGCTCGCTGCGCCGCTCAAAGTCGCGCCGCGCTCCACCGCTGTCTTGTATTTTGGAAAATGAGCATGGCAATTCAGCATGAGTTTCTGGCGATTGACGAAGGCCGCGCGACGTTGCTCCATATCAACGACCGCGACGAATCCTAAAACTGGATCGTCCCCATCGGCGAGACGGTTCATTTTAGAGGCTAAAATGGGCACTATTTTGTTCGCCGAAGGAAATTCGGAACAGAAACGCGATTTTCTCAAAAAAATCGGTTCAAACTTCCAGTTGGCGGATAAATCGTTGGCGGTGGAGTTCAAAAACCCGTGGAATTTATTGGCCG